>CAYOUD010000090.1:0-10784 GCA_964407055.1 uncultured Bacteroidales bacterium
CATATAAGTATGCATACTTTATTATGTGGGGTGTATTTGTTGTTATTATTATCGGGATGGTTATTTATTTCAAGCGAAATAAATGGCTTTAGCCATCAAGATTTTATTGGATTCCAACCTTGCGCTTCAATCTTAACTTTCTCTCCGTTTTCCGGAACAAGGTAATATCCTGTTTCGGCATTTGTCATATGTCCGATAATAGAAATTCCGGGGATTGCAGTTAATTTGTCGTGTTGACTAACCGGAACAGTAAATAAAAGCTCATAGTCTTCACCACCGTTCATCGCTGCAATTATCGGGTCAATATTAATTTCATCGGCGGTTCGGCGGGCTTCATATCGAATTGGAATTTTTCCCTGATAAATGCGACATCCTAAATTGGATTGATTCGAAATGTGTAAAATCTCTGATGACAACCCATCCGAAATATCAATCATTGCACTTGGGGTTATTTCGTGTTCCTTTAAAAGTGAAACAATATCGCCTCTGGCTTCCGGCTTTAACTGACGCTGTAAAACATATTCGTAGTCTGTCAGTTTCGGTTGAATTTCAGGGTCTTTCATAAAGATTGCTTTTTCCCGCTCAAGAATTTGCAAGCCGAGATAAGCAGCACCCAAATCGCCGGAAACACAAATTAAATCAGTTTCATTGGCAGAATTCCGTTTAATTGCTTTCCCTTTTTCTACCGACCCGATGGCAGTCACGCTGATAACAAGTCCGGTTAATGAGCTGGTTGTATCTCCGCCAACCAAGTCCACATGGTGCACACGGCAGGCTTCCTTTATTCCCTCATACAATTCCTCAATGGCTTCAACCGTAAATTTTGAAGAAATCGCAATCGAAACGACTACCTGCTCCGGTTTTCCGTTCATTGCATAAATGTCACTCAAATTTACAATGATTGATTTATAACCTAGATGCTTCAGTGGGGTGTAAACCAGATTAAAATGTATGCCTTCTATGAGCAGGTCGGTACTCACTAAGCTTTCTTTATTGTTATAATTAATAATCGCCGCATCGTCACCGATTCCGTAAACTGTGCTTTCGTTTTGTGTTTTTATGTTTTCTGTCAGATGACGAATCAGTCCAAATTCTCCCAAAGATTCAATGCGTGTTTTTTTCATAAATGCTTGTCTTTAATATGCAAAAGTAAAGAATGTTTGGCAAAGTCTTTGCTAATTCATAATCTGATGTTCGGATTTTTTTCAATAAAATGGCTGTGATACGCTTTATTTGCCCCTTTTGAAATAATATTATAGAGTCTGCGTTTTTTTTATAAATTTGTTCAAAGCTTAAAACTATGAGATTTATATTGCTCATCATTGCCCTTTTGGGCTTAAATTCCTTAAATGCCCAGCAGTTGGCATTGTATAGTGACTATCTGGACAAAGTTCAGCTTTTTGATGGCGGTAAGTTTCAAGAAATTGAGTATCTTCCCTTAACTTCGTATCAAATTGGAAATGATGCTGTCGGATATGAAGATAATGCAAGCAGTTTTAAAGTGTATTATAATCATTATTTATTTAATGTAAGCGATTTCGTTTCTGATTACACGGTAACTGATAATCTTATTGTGTTCAATCTAAATAATCAACTTAAAGTTTTTGATAATGGAGACACAAAAACACTTGCAATTCATGCCGGAGAATATCGGGTTGGAGATGACCTAGTCGCGTTTTATGACAAACAAAAATATCTGCTTAATGTCTATTATCAAGGGGAAATTATTCCTTTGGACGATGTTTTAGCTTCCGAAGATGAACCGGAATTTGTCGCCGGTGAAAACACATTGGTTTATAAGGATGCACAAGGATATTTACACATTTTTTATCGGGGGGAATTGTTTGAACTGTTGTTCGCTGAGCGGGCAAAAGATTATAAAGCAGGGCGTGATATAGTCGCCTTTGTGGAAACTCCCGTTGATAATTTCCAGGCTTTTTATGGCGGAGAATTTTTTCAGCTTGAAGATTTTGAGCCAAAATCCTTTAAAATGGGTGATGGCTTTGTGGCATACATTGATTCCAACGATTATCTGAAACTTTTTGATGGGACTGAAACCAAAACCATTTCTTTCGATGCCCCTGAAGAATATGAGGTCACAGATGAATTGTTGGTTTTTCATGTACAAAACGACTTCAAAGTGCATTGGCGCGGAAAAACGTATACTTTGGAAAGCCATATTCCTGAATCTTACAAAATGGATCATAATATTCTTGCCTATATTGATGAGCGGGGATACCTCAAAGTGTTTGATCGAGGAACCAAACAAACGCTTAATTATGAGGAGATTAACGAGTATGATTGTCATGGAAACACTGTCTTTTATAATTACGGAATCAACTCCAATGAAATTTATTACGATGGTAAAATTTATACCGGAGAATAAGCATGCCAATTGCTGAAAATACCGCCATTGTAAAATCACTGGCTTATGAAGCCGGTTTCGATTTGGCTGGCATTACGAAACCTGAAATATCCAAATCTTACCAGAGCAAATATCATGCATGGTTGACACACGGGTTTGCTGCCGGAATGAACTATATGCACCGGAATGTTGATTTGAGAACAAATCCCTCAAAACTGTTTGATGGCGTGAAAAGTATTCTTGTTTTGGGATTGTCATATTACCCCGAAAAGCATCCAGACTTGCCATTCAGCATATCAAAATACGCTTACGGAAGAGATTATCATAAACTTATTAAGTCGCGCGGAAAAAAAATGCAAAAACAGCTGAAAACAAAATTTCCCGATTTGAAATCAAGAGTTTTTGTTGATTCTGCACCGGTAATGGAGCGCAGTCTCGCGGAACAATCAGGCTTAGGCTGGATCGGAAAAAATAGCTGCTTAATAAATCGTGATAAAGGATCGTTCATTTTTTTGGCAAGCCTCTTCCTGAATATTGAGCTTGAACCAGATTTGGCTTATGAAAAATCCTACTGCGGAAATTGCACAAAATGCATTGACGCTTGCCCGACAAAAGCCATCACAGAAGCCGGATTGGATTCAAGCCGCTGTATTTCTTATCACACGATTGAAACTTCGGAGAAAATCCCTGCTGAAATCCTGAAAAACATGGATAATCAATTATTCGGCTGTGATATCTGTCAGAATGTTTGTCCTTGGAATCAAAAATTATCAGCACATACAGAACCCGATTTTTTGCCCGGAAACCATCTTGAATTACTAAATGAAGATGCGCTTAAAAATATGAGTGAGGAATCGTTCAGAACCCATTTTGCTGGTACACCGTTTCTTCGTACTGGGAAAGCGAAATTATTGCAAAGCATGACTCAACTGTCAGACTAATTTTCCAAAATCTTTTACTACTAATACTACTATGGGTGTCCCACAAGAAATATGTTTTTTGATCGATACGTAATGCCGCATCACCATTTATCCCCATATTTTAGGCAAAATGCATTAAAATGCTCGTGAAAAAAGCAAAAAAACCTTAAAAATGCTTTTATGTAAAGCAAAAAAATGTATGTTTGCTAAAATTAAAAGCAATTATGGAAAAAATAGCTCGAAAATCTGCTCGAAAAATCCACGATGTACCCCGTACATTTAGGCGATATTTGTTTGATGAAATCAATTTTGATAATCGTCAAATAAGTTTGTTAGGTAGTCGTGGTGCAGGAAAAACAACCTTATTGTTGCAAATTGCCGCCGAGCATCCGGAAATTTCCATCCTATATGTTGCGTTGGACGATTTGTTTTTCACAGAAAGCAGCTTGTATTCACTTGCTGAGGCATTTGAAAAGCAAGGTGGTGAGCTGTTGTTGCTTGATGAAGTTCATAAATATCCAAACTGGTCGAGGGAGCTTAAACTGATTTATGACGATCTTCCTGCATTGAAAATTATCTATTCTTCCTCTTCCATACTCGATATTTACAAAGGGGAGTCGGATTTGAGTCGGCGAACCATTGCTTATACGCTTAAAGAAATGTCTTTCCGTGAGTATATGCGATTTCAATACGGCATTGATTTGCCAAAATTTTCGCTGCAAACATTGCTTTCTGAGCATGAAAACATTAGTTATGAGTTAGTCAGACAATTCAAGCCGCTGAAATATTTCCCGAATTATCTAAAACATGGAGCGTTTCCATTCTATGATGGAAATGAGCTTGAATATTATCAGCAAATTCGTAACATCATAAATCTTATTTTAGAGCTTGACTTATTAACGGTTAAAGCGCTTGATTATTCCAGTATTGCTAAGCTTAAACGTTTGCTTTATGTGTTATCCTTGAATGTTCCTTTTACACCAAATATTTCTAAACTCAGTGAAAAAGTTGGACTAACAAGAAATGCGGTAATTGAAGCATTGAGTTTATTAGAACGGGCAGAATTAATTCAACTCCTCTACAAAAAGACAAGAAGCATAAGTGTTTTAAATAAACCCGATAAAATTTGGTTACATAATACCAATTTCATTTACGCATTAAGCGAGGGAAATCCGGATATGGGAAATCTTCGTGAAAGCTTTTTTCTCTCGCAATTCATTCACTTGCATCAATTAACTTTACCGGAAAAAGGTGATTTTCTGATTGATGACAGGTATCTGTTTGAAGTGGGAGGGAAAAGCAAAACGCAAAAACAAATTGCAGGTTTAGACAATGCGTTTATTGTAAAAGACGGCATTGAAACCGGTATTAACAACAGTATCCCGCTGTGGATATTTGGTTTGATATATTGAGAAGTTTATTTTTCGTTATTGCCTTTTGAATCTCTAAAAAGAAAAATAATCCTCGTAGCAGCGTCAATAGGTATCCAGATCGATTTTTCGTGAAGATGTACCGGTAAAATTGGATTAAAAATAGCTGCAATAATAGCGAAAACAATAATTCAGATTCCTAAACCTGATTGTTTATATTTTTGATAAAGTAGAAAGATTGCGGCGGAGAAGACAATTACCCTTAAAAATGAAAAATAGCCAATGGGCAGATGGAGTATTCCTAAAACTCACCCCCCCTGCCTGCTGGTTTACCAGCCGTGGATGGCAGGCAGGTAAACCCTAACACCTGTTAAAACCCGTCACCTTCTTTAAAACGGTTTAAATCCGATAATTTCACGAACTGCTTTAAGCGTTTTACCGGCACTTTCTCGTGCTTTTTCGGCTCCAAGATTTGCTACCTTTTTTAGATAATCATCATCCGCCTCAATTGCTTCAATGCGCTCTCTTAAAGGAGCAATTTCCCGATTAATATCATCAGCCAATTGCTTTTTCAAATCGCCGTAGCGAATATTGCAATCTGCGTAAGCTGCTTTAAACTGAGCCAAAACTGATTCATCCGAAACAATTTTCATGATATCGAACAAGTTTTGTACGGGTTCATTAACCGGGGAGTTGTTTTCTGTTGGTCCGGTGTCGGTTTTGGCTTTCATCACTTTCTTTCTGAGTTGCTTTTCAGTATCGGAAAGATAGAGTCCGTTTCCCTCGGATTTTCCCATCTTGCCGCTGCCATCCAATCCGGGGATTTTAATTAATTCGCTACCGAAATTAAAGGGTTGAGGAATATTAAAAAAGTCCTCCTTATACATGTGGTTGAAGCGTTTTGCAAATTTTCTGGCTATCTCCAGATTTTGTTCCTGATCTTTTCCTACCGGGACATGAGTTGCCTGATGAATCAAGATATCAGCAGCCATCAGCACTGGATATGTCAACAATCCTGCATTGACGTTATTGGGTTGTTTTCTGGCTTTATCTTTAAAGGATGTTGTACGCTCTAACTCGCCGAGATAGGCATTCATATTTAGTAACAGATACAACTCTGCAATTTCCGGAACATCGGATTGTACATATAGTGTGACCTTTTCAGGGTCGAGGCCTGCTGCAAGATACTCAACAAGCACTTGTCTGACACTTTGGTGAAGTTGTTCGGGCTTTGGATGCGTGGTTAATGAATGATAATCTGCAATAAAAAAGAAACATTCATGTTCGTCTTGAAGCCTTACAAAATTTTTAACAGCTCCTAGATAATTTCCTAGATGCAATCTTCCTGTGGAGCGTATGCCACTTAATACTGTTGCCATAGTTTTATTCGTTTAATTCCAGGTCTGTATGAATGCTTCCGTTAAGGATTCCCTGATATTCTTCTGATGTGCTTAGAATTTCTAGCGCCCTTTTAACTTCCTTGTCGTTAGCCAATTGATATTGTAACTGTCCTTTTTGATAATAATAACGACCAATTATTTCCTGCTCAATAATTTGTTTGATTTCTGAACGGAATAAGCCGAGATCTTTTTTTCTATCATGTGCAATTTTTGCCTCAAGTGCGGCAAATTCATCTTCGGCGACTTCGTAATATTTTTCTTTTTTCGCTGTTTCCAGTAAGTCATTAAAGGCATTCTCTGAGCTGGTTTCGTAATCAAAGGATTTTTCATTGATGAAATCAATAAATGTTTTGTAATCCTGATCACTCAAATTAAAGGTTTTTAATTCAGGGGCTTCCGGATGTTCATACACATATTTCGAGGCAAAATCAAAAATTAAATTGTCAACAAACAAGTGTGCAGCAATATTGCTGAGTTTTTCAGCCGGAATAGCAATGTCCGGTCGGATTCCGCCACCGTCATATACACTACGACCATTTTTGGTTTGAAATTTACTAATTAGCGAATCAGGGACTTTGCCCACGCTGCCGTCTTCGTTTCTATGTGTATAATCAAGTGCTTGAATACAACGTCCGCTTGGGATATAGTATTTTGCTGTTGTCACTTTCAATTTTGCATTATAACTCAAATCTCGGGTTGTCTGAACCAAACCTTTACCAAAAGTCCGCTGACCGATAACAACTCCGCGATCTAAATCCTGTATGCATCCTGAAACAATTTCCGAAGCGGATGCTGAGTTTCTGTTCACAAGCACAACAAGCGGAATTTCCGTATCGTAAGGAGTCATTTGTGCTTTGTAAGTTTTATTCCAACGCTCTACTTTTCCTTTTGTACTTACGACAGTTTCATCTTGTTCAATAAAAAGATTGCAAATCCGAACTGCCTCTATCAACAATCCTCCGGGATTACTTCTTAAATCAATCACCAGTGATTCTGCGTTTTGAGTTTCTTTTAATTCTTTTACCGCTTTATTAAATTCTTCAAATGCTTTATTTGTGAAGCTACTGAGCCGAACATATCCGGTTTTATCATCCAACATTCCGTAATATGGAACAGGACTAATCTGAACCTTTTCGCGCTCAAAAGAAAATTGTTTAGAATCTTCAGTAACGGCTCGTTTAACTTTTAGTTTTACTGTAGTGCCGGGTTGTCCTTTAAGCAATTCGCTCACTTGTGAGGTAGATAAGCCTTTCAAATCTTTCCCGTCAATTTCCATAATAATATCACCCGCTTTTAAACCTGCTTTGTTTGCCGGAAATCCCTCATAGGGGTCTGTTATCATGATGTAATCTCCACGTTTGCGAATTAATGCACCAATGCCTCCATATTGTCCGGTAGTCATAAAAGTCAAATCTTCAATTTTTGATTCTGGAATGTAAACGGTATAAGGGTCAAGATTTTTGAGCATTTCGTCAATTCCCTTTTTAATTGTTTTTCCCGGATCAATGGGGTCAACATAATATAAATTGAGCTCTTTGATTAAAGATGAAAAAACGTCCAGATGCTTGACGATTTCAAAATCAGGACTTTTGTGTGATGTAAGCAAAATGCTTGTTCCGGCAACAAAAATCAGCCCCAGAATGCCGACAAAAATTCGTTTATATGCCGTTTTTAAATGTTTCATAGAAAGGTTATTTCGGAATTACTTCTGTTAAACGTTGTAAAGTTAGAATTATTTTTGATTCTGTTGGTTGATATTTCAATGCTGTACGATTTTTACAAATGACGGCAAAATGCAGGCTGTAATTTGATTGCTTTAGAGCGTCGATTAAAATATGCTTATTTTTTCGGTAAGCTTCTCGTATCATTCGTCGGGATTGTACGCGTTGCCAGGCTTTATGCTGATGTTTTTTAGGAATGCTGATAAAAATTGTGGGGAGTTCTCCTTTGCTCAGGCGATAAATTACAGCAAAATCATCTTGAGTAAACCATTTGCCCTCTTTAAACAAACGATCAACATCCAGTTTTAGATGAAGTCGTTCGCCTTTTGTCAGACGATTTCTGTCATTTAACGAGGCGTTGACCAAGCGACCTTCATTCATTGAAGCTTATTTCTTTTTGTTAAAATCCTCAATGTATTGGTTTAATGCCATTGTCATAGAGGGGTATTTTGGCTGTGGCGCTTTGATGTCCAAATTTAATCCGGCATCTTTAACCGATTTATGGGTTGAAGAACCAAACGCTGCGATTTTTGTGCTGTTTTGCTCGAATTCCGGAAAATTATGCAATAAGGATTGAATTCCTGATGGGCTAAAAAACACCAAGACATCGTAATTTACATTTTCTAGGTCGGATAAATCAGCATGAACCGTTTTGTAAAGAATTGCTGGTGTGAATTCTATGTTGGATTTTTCCAGTTTTCCGGGAATATTTTGTTTGGAAACTGAACTCATTGGGACAAGAAATTTTTCTTCTTTGTGTTTTTGAATCAAACCCAATAAGTCATCAAAACGACCGTCTCCATAAAAGATTTTACGTTTTCTGTAAACAATGAATTTTTGGAGGTAAAACGCAATGGATTCGGATACACAGAAATATTTCCATGAATCCTCCACTTTTAGTTTTAAATCATCACAAATCCGAAAGAAATGATTTACGGCTGTCCGACTGGTGAAAATCATCGCAGTATGGGCAGTAATATCCACTTTGGATTGTCTGAATTCCTTAGATTGAACTCCATCAACTTCAATAAAAGGTCGAAAATCGATTTGAAGTTTGTGTTTTTCTGCCAAATCAAAATATGGCGATTTCTCCGATGATGGTTTCGGTTGCGATACCAGAATTCGTTTTATTTTTGAACTCATACAGACTCCCGTGTTTTTTAGCTTGCCAGATATTTTATTAGCATTCCGACAGGCATTATTTCGAGGGCACAAAGATATAAAATTATACTGAATAATGAAATGTTGTTTTTAATTGAAAGTTGTAGTCCTCGAAATAATTTTGCTAAAAAAAACAAGCTGTATATCCCAAGTCCTGCATATATAGCCCAAATCTGATGTTCTTGTGGCAGATAAAGCGTTAAAAACAAAACTGGGGTAAGAATAAGTCCGAAAAATTTGTTTAAAATCATCCAGTAGCTCGTATATTCAATTTGCAAATCAACATGGTCAGTAACCCAGCCTATAAACCGATACAAGATAATTCTGAGGTTAAAATACAGCGTAATACTTATGAAAAGCACAATCAATTGTGATGCATAATTAGTAAAATAAATATCGAAATTAAAACGCTGAATAATGAGAAATAAAATTAATGCAGAGTTTATATAAAACACAAGATTTAAACTGCCACTAATACGATTGGTTAATGAATTTTGTTCTGTAATGAGTTTTGAGGTTGCGGATTGATTGATAATGGAATTTACCAGACGTGTAAAATACAAGGGTTTTAAATAATAACTGTATATTAAAAAAAGGATTCCCAGTATCAGTATGAGTAAAACCCAATCTTGATATGCATGATAGAGAATTGTTTCTCCAGGGAAACGCTCTGTTGAATTCATGCTTATTTAATTAGAAAGTCCGTAAATCCAATTAAGTTACCGTTCATATATAGCTCTACCTGATATTTCCCTTCTAAAACTTCCTGGTCAAGGTCGTAATAAATCACGACATCCAGAAATTCATTTTCATATTGAACAGTACGACTTTCAGAGAATGCAATGAGTTCTTCTTCGTATGTAAAAAGATTTTCGTTGTTTTTAACCAAAACATATCCATCAGGACGAATTATTCGAACATAAATTGTACGTTCGCCGGGTTCAGTAATTGAGTTTTCCATTAAGGTGAAACGGGTTTGAATCTGCTCTACACGTCGTGCTTTGTTCGTTTCCCTTCCGCGACCATTAAATGTTGATGCTCGCACATTGGTCGCCTTTACAACAGATGCCTGCTCTACGGTGAGCTCCAGCTCATCGTTCTTGTTCACGACCTCATCCATTTCATATTTTAATCGCTCATGGCTTTCTCGAACTTCATTGTTTTCAGCAATCAGTTTGGTGTTTAACTGATTTAAGGAGTCAATCTGGTAAACATAGCTTTTCATAATGCTTCGCAGCGTTTCAGTTTCTGATTGATATTTTCGAATCTGAGATGCATTATAGGATTTAACGTTTTGTAACTCCTCAAGAAGCACGGAAATTTTTTCTTTTTCTTCGGACAGTTTTACATTCATACTGTCGTTTTCTGTTTGAATAGAATCATAATCCTCGAAAAGTCGGTTTAAATCTTCTTCAATCAAGTCTTTTGCCGAAATTGTCTCTCCCACTTGTTGCTCTAAGGCTTCATATTGTCGGTTTAAGTTAATGAGCTTATATGCAGCAAATCCAACTCCTATCAACAAAATAATGATTAACAAGGTTAATAGTCGTGTTACTTTTTCTTTTTCCATAATATTTAATTTATTACTTCAACCCTGCAAAAGTACGATTTATTGTGCAAAATAATATCAGAAACAAAACGTTTTCATTTTTAAGGGGACTTCTAATAATTCTTTCGCATCAAGATTTTCAGCGTTTTTCATAGACTGCTTCAAATGAGGGCAGAGCCAAGCTTGCTTGAGCTATGCCGAGTGCAGCCAAAATTATTAAAATGAGGGCAGAGTCAAGCCGATGTCCTGAGCCTGCCGAAGGGTTGCTTGAACTATGCCGAGTGTAGCCAAAATTATT
>CAYOUD010000091.1:0-10772 GCA_964407055.1 uncultured Bacteroidales bacterium
TGATTCACAATCGGTATTAACATCTAACTATTTGCGGTGAATTTTTCGGGTTAAAATTTTTCTAAATAGCTATGGCTATTCAGAAAAATTTGTACCTTGCATCTTATTCATTAAATTTGTTTCTTGATAGAAAAGAATTAATAGAAGACCCCTTAAGTGCTTTGCTTTAGTAAAAAGCATTATTTTTGAAGGAATTTGCAAATTGTGTTGTTATGAAAAATCAGATTCGGGTATATAGTCTGGAAACCGGAAACTTCAAAGCTGATGGGGGTGCAATGTTTGGAGTTGTTCCTAAAGCGATGTGGGAACGGGTTTACCCTGCCGATGAAAACAATCTTTGTTCTTGTGCATGTCGCTGCTTGCTTGTGGACACTGGAGATAAGAAGATTTTGATTGACTCCGGAATTGGAGATAAACTTGATCCGGACTATGCGAGATTTTATTATTTTTTTGGAGAAGACAGTTTGTTGAAATCCTTAAAGCAAATAGGCTTGGCACCCGAAGATATTACTGATGTGATATTAACACATTTGCATTTCGACCATTGCGGCGGAACCACAAATTTTGATGCACAGGGAAACTCTCAGATTGTCTTTTACAAAGCAAATATCTGGGCGAGCAAATTGCAGTGGGATTGGGCAATGAGTCCAAATCGACGTGAGAAACCGGTCTATTTAAAAGAAAATTTAGAACCATTAGCACGCTCCTCACGTTTAAAATTGGTCGAAAAACCTTTCTTTCTTACTCCCAATGTGGAATTGCGCTTTTTCAACGGACACACAAAAGGGCTTATTTCTGTATTTGTTAATCTGGGAGAACGTCGGCTCGTGTTTGCGGGAGACTTGCTGCCGGCTATACCATACATACGTTTGTCATTTACGGCAGCTTATGATATTTTTCCTTTAACCAGCATTGAAGAAAAGGAAGCTTTTTTGAACGAACTTTACGATAATCAGGATTTATTATTTTTGCAACATGATATTAATTCGGAAGCTTGCTCATTGAAAATGACACCAAAAGGCATCCGTGAAAACAAAATACTGAAAGTAGATGAAATTTCTCAGATATAGTATAATCATTATAGGAATGTTCACGGCAGCATCGTGTACAGACCCGTGGCACGAGGAGCAAAGCCAAAAATTGCTTGTAAAATACGACTGGACTCTTACCATGTATGTGGATGGTGTTAATAATGAGGTTGTCTCTGTTGGAGAAATGATATATCGTTTTGAAGATGATGGAACGTTAGTAAAGGAAACAACTAGTGAAGACTTGCAAGCCTCTACATGGGATATTCCTCAGCGCGATTATATCCGGATAGGTTCTGCGACGTTTCGCATTAAGACACTCACAAACCGTATTATGAGTTTGGAGTATGGTGAAGATGTAATGTATTTTCTGCCGGATGCTTAATGATTAAATTTCAACAAGGCATCCACATACTGTCGATTATTTGACAATCTTGGAATTTTATGCTGCCCGCCAAGTTTTTGTTTCGATTTAAGCCATCGGTAAAATGAACCTTCTTTCATTACGACAACTTCCGGAGGTCCCAAGGTCATATTTTTATAGCGCTTGGCATCATAATCTGAATTGATTTCACGCAAGGTTTCATCCAGAATTTTAACAAAGCGTTCTAAATTATCAGGTGGATTAATAAACTCGAACAACCATTGATGTGCTGCATTCTTTTCTTCACCAAAATATCTTGGTGCTGCGGTATATTCTCGAATTTCTGCTCCGGTTAATTCACAGGCTTTTTTCAGTGCTTTTTCGGCATTGTCAATGATAACCTCTTCGCCAAAAGCATTAATAAAATGCTTGGTTCGTCCGGTAACTCTGATTTTGTAAGGCCTAATGGAGGTGAACATTACTGTGTCGCCAATCATATATCGCCATAATCCACTATTAGATGAAATTACGATGGCGTAATTCTTGTTTATCTCAACATCTTCCAAGGGAATAACTTTCGTATTTTCATCATGCAATGTTTCCATGGGAATGAATTCATAGAAAATACCATAATCCAACATTAGTAACATGTCCTGTTTTCCAGGTTCATCCTGCATCGCAAAAAACCCCTCTGACGCATTATAAGTTTCCATGTACTTCATGTTCGGATTACTGATTAAGTTTTCATAGGTTGTCTGATATGGGTCAAAACTTACACCGCCATGAACAAATAGCTCCAAACTTGGCCAGACTTCAGAAATGTCATTTTTACCAGTAATTTCCAAAACACGGCGCAGTAAAACCAAAAACCAACTGGGAACTCCAACAATATTTGAAACCGCACTTTTAATTGTACTTTGTGCAATGCGTTCAATTTTTCCCTCCCATTCTTCCATTAATGCAATGTCAAGATTTGGAAGCTTATAAATATATGTCCAAAAAGGAAGGTTTCTTAACAATACAGCAGACAGATCTCCGGAAAAGGATTTGTCGCTCGAATCATTCACCTGATGGCTTCCTCCCAATGCTAAAGTTTTACCGACAAAGATTTTAGTATCCGGATTATTATCTGAAAAGATTGCATAAATATCTTTCCCGCTTCGAAAGTGACATTCATCCAGCGCTTCTTTTGTGATGGGGATAAATTTGCTTCTGTCAGAGGTTGTCCCACTTGATTTTGCAAACCAACGGATATCAGTTGGCCATAAAATGTTTTGTTCGCCTTTTAGCGTTCGCTCAATGTAAGGTTTAATCCCATCATAATCATGAATTGGAACCCGCTCTGCAAATTGCTTGTAATTTCGCATGTCCTTAAAGTGATACTTTTTCCCGAATTCGGTATTTTTAGCTGTATCGATAAGTTCGCGAAATTGATTGTTCTGAATTTCAATCGGATGCCGACGAAATTCTTCAATTTGAGCCAATCGTTTGTAGTTAATCAGATTAACAATGGAGTTGATTACTGGCATAATTATTATTATTACACAACAAATTTGCTTATTTTTACCGAAAATAAAAAGTGATTATGAATTATCTGGATATTATTATTCTTATCCCGGTATTGTGGATGGCATTTAAAGGTCTGAAAAAGGGGCTGATAAAAGAAATTGCATCCTTGGCTGCGCTTATCTTAGGGATTTGGATTGCCAGCAGTTTTTCCTATTTTTTGGTCTCTGTTCTGGAGGAAAACACTAAAATAGACGAAAACTACATTCCTTTAATTGCTTTCGGTCTGGTTTTTATATTGGTTGTCATATTGACACACTTGCTTTCCAACGGACTCGATAAACTTGTTAATGCCATTGCTCTAAAACCAGTAAATAAGCTTGGAGGCGCTGTGTTTGGTGCGGCAAAAGCAGTTTTGATTATTGCAGCCATTTTGTTTTTGATAAATCAATTTCTCGTGGTAAAAATGGAATTAATTCCTCAGGAAGTCATGGACAATTCTTTATTGTATAACCCGATTCTGGATCTAATCGAATTTTTATATCCCAAAATTGAAAACATTAAGTTTGAGGACTTTCGATTGCATTAAAAACATTGATTTCAAGGCATTTTATTTTGATATAATAAAGCTTTTACTTACATTTGCGCAGCGAAAGAGATTAAAAGGGGACGGAAGTCCCCTTATTTTGTACCTTATGATAAAGAAAGAAAACATAGAAGTAATTGTCAGTGAGCTTGTTAGCCCGCCAGAATTCCTCGTGGATGTTCGCATTGATAAAGCAAATAATATTCAAGTTTTTATTGATAGTACAGAGCAGTTTGACATTGATTCCTGTAAACGGATTAGCCGTAAACTTGAAGAAAAACTTGACCGAGACAAAGAAGATTTCATGTTGGAAGTGTCTTCCCCCGGACTTGACAAGCCATTTAAGGTGAAGAAGCAATATCAGAAATACTTGCATCGGCAAATTGATATTTGGACAGAGGATGATAATTTTACGAATGCTGAAATTATCGAAGTTGACGATGAATCAATCACAATTGCATTTACAAAAAATAAACAGAGAGAAACAAAAACATATTCATTTAATCAAATTGAGAAGGCAAAACCAAGCATCAGTTTTAAGTAAAAAAATATACAATGGCACAGACTAATTTAATAGACACTTTTGCTGAGTTTAAGGAACTTAAAAGTATTGACCGTGCAACCATGATGAGTGTGCTCGAAGAAGTTTTTCGTGCAACTTTAATAAAAATTCATGGCACTGACGAGAATTATGACATCATTATTAATGTCGATAAGGGTGACTTTGAAATTTGGAGAAATCGCGAAGTTGTAGCAGATAAAGAACTTGAAGATCCAAATCTTGAAATTCCCTTATCCGAAGCATTAAAAATCGATGAAGATTACGAAGTTGGCGAAGATGTTACCGATGAAGTAAAAGTTGAAGATTTTGGTCGTCGTGCGATTCTTGCATTAAGACAAAATTTGACCAATAAAATATTGGAACTTGAACGCGACAATTTATATAACAGCTATAAGAATCGCATTGGAGAGATTATTACCGGAGAAGTGTATCAAATCTGGAAACGTGAGATTTTAGTACTCGACGATGAAGGAAATGAATTAATACTTCCCCGTGAAGACCAAATCCCATCTGATTTTTTCCGTAAAGGCGATACCATTCGTGCAATTGTTGAGCGTGTAGAAATGCGTAACGGAAATCCATTGATTATTATCTCGCGCACATCAACTATTTTCCTTGAACGTCTGTTTGAGCTTGAAGTTCCTGAAATTTTCGACGGGTTAATTACTATAAAACGCATTGCAAGAGTTCCCGGTGAACGTGCAAAAGTTGCCGTAGAATCATACGATGACCGCGTTGACCCGGTTGGAGCATGTGTTGGAATGAAAGGAAGCCGTATTCACGGAATTGTGCGGGAATTGAGAAATGAAAATATTGATGTTATCAATTATACATCAAACATTCAACTTTTTATTCAGCGTGCTTTAAGTCCTGCAAAAGTTTCCAGTGTGAAACTTTTAGAAGGAGAAAAAGCCGATGTCTATTTGGAACCGGAACAAGTTTCTTTGGCAATCGGGAAAAATGGACACAATATAAAGCTAGCTTCGCAGTTAACAGGCTTTGAAATAGATGTTTACCGTGAAGTAAGCGCTGATGATGAAGATGTTGATATAGACGAGTTCTCAGATGAGATTGAAGCTTGGGTTTTAGATGCATTGAAAGCAATTGGTTGTGATACAGCTAAATCTGTGCTAGAATTAAGTCGTGCTGATTTAATTACACGTACAGACCTTGAGGAAGAAACCGTTGACAATGTGCTTCGCATTCTTAAATCAGAATTTGAATAATCTCTGAGAATATACGTGTAATTCATCAGAAATAATATTGGGCTAAAATATATTATGGCAGCAAGTACAAAACAACAAAGACTCAGCAAAATCGCGAAGGAATTTAACCTTGGGATTTCTACTATTGTGGAATTTCTGGAGAAGAAAGGGATTGAGGTTGATTCAAATCCGAACAGCAAAGTCCCAAACGAATCCTATGAGCTTTTACTTAAGGAGTTTGGAGATCAAATTACGGTAAAGGCGAAATCAAAGGAAGTTTCCCAACAAATTCGTGAACGCCGTCAGGAACGGGTAGGAGCATCTAAAGATGACGAAGAACATGAAACCGTCTCTGAACAGCCTGACAAATCTAGTTCTAATGACGAGCCGGAAGATGAAGTGTTGATTACGGATAATACATCCACACACGGAGATACCAGTTTGAAAAAAGAAAAAGAGGAACCTAAAAAAGCAATGGAAACCCCTCCTGAAAAGGAAGAGAAAAAAGAAGAAGTGCCTAAAGAAGCCCCAAAACCTGAGGCGAAAAAGTCTGAACCTGCTGCCCAAAGTGAAGCCAAAAGCGTTGAAAAAGAAAGTACGCCTAAAACTGAAAAACCAAAAGAGGAAAAATCGAATAAAAAGCCTTTAATTACTAAGCCAACAGAAGAATCAAAAGACGATTCAATTAAAGTTTTAGGAAAAATTAATTTGGATTCCTTAAATCAAAAAACAAGGCCTAAGAAAAAATCGAAAAAAGAAAAACATCTTGAAAAAGAAATAAAAGAACAGGAGCGTAAAGCAACACTCGAAATCCAAAAAGGGAAAGTAAAACAGGCTGAAGCGAAAGCGGAAGCCCCGCATAAAGAAGAAAAGAAAGCGGAGGCACCAAAAAAAGAAGAAAAGAAAGCCACTCCTGAACGCAAGGAAGATTTTCTTGAAACGAAAGTTAAAAAACTTGACGGTCCGAAAGTTGTCGGGAAAATTGATATCAACGAATACCTTCAGAAAGAGAGTAATCGGGTTAAGAAACGTCAGGAAGAAAAAGAAGCGCTTAAAGCAGAACGAAAAAAGCAAAAAGAACGCAAAAAGCGAAAACGTATTCCGAAAGATAAAGTCAAACTTGATAGTAATAAGCCTACCACCGGTCAGGGCAAACCATCAGGAAAAAGACCCACACGCAAAAAGAAACCCACTAAATCCGTAGAAGTCTCCAATGTTAATGTGCAAAAGCAAATAAAAGATACACTGGCAAGACTTGAGAATAAAAAGCAAAAATCAAAAACTGCAAAATATCGTCGTGATAAACGAGATGCTGTCAGCAAAAGACGCCAGGAAGATGAAGAACGTGAAGAAGCAGGCAAAAGCACATTGCAAGTTAATGAATTTGCTTCTGTAAGTGAATTGGCATCCATGATGGATAAGCCGGTAACCGAGGTTATCATGGCTTGTATGAGCGTGGGATTAACTGTTTCAATCAATCAAAGACTAGATGCCGAGACAATGAATATTGTCGCTGATGAATTTGGATATGATATCAAATTTGTAAGTGCAGAAAGTACTGAAAACATTGCCGTAATTGAGGACTCAGAAGAAGATTTACTTCCGAGAGCACCGATTGTTACCGTAATGGGTCACGTTGACCATGGTAAAACAAAACTTTTAGATTACGTTCGTCATGCGAATGTAGTTGCCGGTGAGGCCGGAGGAATTACCCAGCACGTTGGTGCATACAGTGTTGAGCTTGATAATGGAAAAAGAATCGCATTCCTTGATACTCCTGGTCACGAGGCATTTACTGCAATGCGTGCTCGTGGTGCTCAGGTAACGGATATCGCAATTATCGTAATTGCAGCGGATGATGATGTGATGCCACAAACTATTGAGGCAATAAATCACGCATCTGCAGCCGGAGTGCCTATGGTATTTGCAATTAATAAAGTCGATAAACCAACTGCTAATCCTGAGAAAATCAAGGAGAAGTTGGCAAACATGAACTACCTTGTTGAAGATTGGGGCGGAAAATATCAATCGCAGGAAATTTCTGCCCTCAAAGGACTCAATATCGATGCATTGCTTGAAAAAGTTCTGCTAGAAGCTGAACTGCTTGACCTGAAAGCGAATCCAAACCGTCCGGCAGAAGGAACCATTATTGAATCAACGCTTGATAAAGGGCGTGGGTATGTGGCAACCTTACTGGTACAAAAAGGAA
This sequence comes from uncultured Bacteroidales bacterium, assembly GCA_964407055.1. Taxonomy (GTDB): domain Bacteria; phylum Bacteroidota; class Bacteroidia; order Bacteroidales; family ML635J-15; genus JAQIBY01. The sequence continues at coordinate 7,461 of CAYOUD010000091.1, forward strand.
CGCTGAAACATGGAGATATGGTTTTGGCAGGGACAAACTTTGGACGTGTTAAGGCAATGTTTAATGAACGCCAGAAGCGAATTGACGAAACAGGACCTTCAACGCCGGCAGTATTGCTCGGATTAAACGGAGCACCGCAAGCAGGTGATACGTTCCGCGTAATGGAAGACGAAAGTGAAGCAAAACAGATTGCATCACGACGCGAACAACTGCAACGTGAGCAAAACCTGAGAACACAAAAACACATTACCCTTGATGAAATCGGACGTCGTTTGGCGCTTGGAAACTTCCAGGAAATTAATGTGGTTGTTAAAGGTGATGTGGATGGATCAATCGAAGCATTATCCGATTCACTTGAAAAATTGTCTACTGATGAACTGAAAGTGAATGTAATTCACAAAGCAGTCGGACAAATTACCGAAACTGATGTCATGCTGGCTTCAGCATCAAATGCAATTATTATCGGATTCCAGGTAAGACCTTCTGTTGTTGCAAGACGTCTTGCTGAAAAAGAAGAAATTGAAATCCGTCTTTACTCTATTATTTATGATGCGATCAACGAAATGAAAGCTGCAATGGAAGGAATGCTTTCACCGGAAATTAAAGAACGTATTCAGGGAACAGCAGAAGTTCAGAATATCTTTAAAATTACAAAAGTCGGGACAGTTGCAGGATGTCAAGTTGTGGACGGAAAAATATTCAGAAAAAGTAAAGTGCGCCTTATTCGCGACGGAATCGTAATTTATTCAGGAGACCTCGGATCGTTAAAACGTTATAAAGACGACGTAAAAGAGGTGTATTCCGGACAAGAATGTGGCCTCAATATCGAAAACTTTAATGATATTAAAGTTGGTGATATGGTGGAAGCCTACGAGGAATTCGAAGTCAAAAAAACTTTGGATAACTAATGAAGCGAAATTATTGGATAATCTTAATAATCATCATCGGGATTGCTGTCCTGATGATGATTTTTCTTTTTCCTAGAAACCAAAATGAATCGGTTGAATCAACCAACGTTGATGCTGTTGATTTAATTCCCGAACCGGTATTGAAATATGGAATTACGCTGGATCCATTTTTAATTGTGTATGACACCATAAAATCAGGCTCAAGTTTATCCGACCTTTTGCGCCCTTATCAAGTGAGTTTGCTGACAATTGATAGAATAGGTCGCATGTCAACCGATAGTTTTCGTGTGGACAGAATTCGTGCCGGTCAGCCAATTGCCATCTTTTGTAAAAAAGATACCAGCATTGGTTTCCAGGCAGATTTTATGGTGTATGAAAACAATTCCATCGATTATACCGTTTACGATTTTCGCGATAGTATAATCATAAGTCGAGGACAAAAACCGGTTGAATATTTGGAGAAATCCGTGAAAGGAAGCATAAAATCTTCTTTATGGATGGCATTGAAAAACCAAAATGCCAATACCTCCTTGGCACTTGAAATGTCAGAAATTTTCGGTTGGGTAATTGACTTTTTTGGCATTCAGAAGGATGATGAATTTCGAATTATTTATGAAGTTGCAGTGGTTGAAGATAACCCCATTTTTGTCAATAAAATAAAAGCCGGAAAAATGGTACACATGGGACGCGAATACTGGGCGATTCCTTTTACTGTTGATTCAGTTGAGAGCTTTTATGAACCAGATGGAGCTTCGCTTCGAAGAACCTTTTTGAAAGCTCCGCTGAAATACAATCGCATTTCCAGTCGATACACCTATAGTCGTTTTCATCCCATATTACACAGAAACACACCGCATCTTGCCGTCGATTATTCAGCCTCTACGGGCACTCCAATTCGTACAATTGGCGACGGAGTCATTACGTTAAGACGTTACGGTTCAGGCGCCGGAAATTATGTTAAAGTAAAGCACAATTCGGTTTATACCACGGTTTATATGCATATGTCTCGCTATGGTGAATATCAAGTTGGACAACGGGTAAAACAAGGAGATATCATTGGTTATGTGGGTAGTACCGGATTATCTACCGGACCGCATCTCCATTTCGAAGTGCATAAAAATGGACAAAAAATCGACCCGCTTAAATTAGAAAGCCCTCCTGCTGACCCAATTCCTGATAGTCTTATGGATGAATTTGCCAAAGTCCGTGACCTCTGGATAGCAAAAATTGAGGGAGTAGAGTAGAATCAGGCATTGATAACATTCTAGCCCTTAATAGAAAAATTGGCTGCAGTAAGTTAAAGTATTAATCAACAGCATCTTCTGTTAACATCTGATGCCACTTTAAAATCAAAAACTCCGGGATCCCCTTTGTGCATCTACTGCGTTGCTAACTCATTGTAATACATTTGTATAACTGCAAAGTTAGACGCACTTCGGCACACTCAGCGTATCACCTTGTATCTACACAAAGGGAATCGCATGAATAATGCGGGCTAGTCGCTTTATCTAAACTGTATTTTGAGATTTTGAATGTTGATTAGTATTTTGACCATCGGTGATTTAATGTCATGCTCCTTTGAATGCACTGATCTTCGATTTTTGAAAACTCAAGCTCTCCGTCATAAATGTTAAAATAATAAGCTCCTAGGATACTTTCACAAATGATTTTTTGGTCCTGAGAGTTTTATTATATTTCTTTGTACAGAATACTTTCCACTTTCAACATCACCACCATTCATGCGATCTTCAAAAGTAAACTCTCCATTGGATTTAAATGTCCAGATAAAATAACCTGTTTGTTCATATCCAAATCTCCAAGTCCCTGTTATTGAGTTAGATTTCGCTGTGTTATGAGTTTCCTGATTTTGATTATCCGCAAGTATTGCTCCCTCATATCCTTTCATTGTAAATGTCCCGTTTTCTGCATCTGTATATGCTTTTTCCCAAGCTGGGATTTCTGTTTCAAGGAGTTTTCTATCTCGGGCAATTAGTCGCAGAGATTCCTTGTCGTATTTAATTAACATATTAATCCGATTAATTAATTCACGATTATTAGCAAGCTCCTTGAACCGGTTTGTTAAATCCTGAGCATTTTGTCTTTCTCCGCCAGTTACTCCTTCCACAAGATTGACATCGAAAACCGTGTTAATTAGTGTCTGCAAGAAAACTACTGTTTTTCAGTCTCTGATAAGAAAACGTCAAAGATAAGACTTTCGATGTTTCTGAAACCAAGGAGTCCGCCAGCCGGCGGATCGACTGTTTTAGAAACGAGAATAACGCAATATTTGGCGTTTTCTTGCAGAGACTAATTACATCTGACGACAATTGAATAGGAGTGCTCCCGGGAATAAGCATTTTTATTTGATCTTCAACAACCTCAATTTGGATGGCATTTATGAGTT
>CAYOUD010000092.1:0-10692 GCA_964407055.1 uncultured Bacteroidales bacterium
AAATGTTTCGCCGGGATTTATTACCACTGCGCGTTTTGAGTTTGATGTTTTTTCTAATTCTCAATTCTCAATCAACAAATGTTTCTTTTATTACTGATTTCAATGCACTTATTTCAGGTCGTGACAAGCGTCCTAACACCTTAACAATTCTCTGTTTATCTACAGTTCGCACTTGATCAAGCACAATCCAACCAATTTTAGCAGCATGTTTAACCTCAATTCTAGTCGGGTATTTTCGAGAAGTTGTAGTCATAGGTGCAAGAATGATTGTACGTAAATACTTATTCATTTCATCTGGTGAAATTATAACACATAGCCTTGTCTTTTTAATTTCACTTCCTATTGTTGGATCCAAATTAACGAGCACTCTTTGATATTGTTTCAAATCCATGCTTCAAAATTTTCATTTTCGAAAACATCATTTAATAAAAGTTGGTCATCACCATTTTCATTCATTGCTTTAAACGCGGTCTCCCAACCTTTTCTCGGACTTGAAATGGGCTTTATAATCAAATATCCTTTTTCAAGAATAAGCTCAACCTTGTCTTTTAATCCATATTTTTCAATCAAAGGCTTCGGAATCCGCAGTCCTTTTGAATTTCCAATTTGTATTATTGATAATTCCATAATCAAAATATTAAAGCGGAACTTCCTTTGCGATAAGACGCAATTATCTGTCCATAAGCCTTTGGTGGCAATGGTTAGCGCTATTTATATTGCGATTTTCTTCTTAGCTACATTTTCAGTCATATTTAATGCTTGTAATATTTTTTGCGTATGTGCAGGTAAGTTTGTTGGTCGAATATTTATCTTTTGACCTTTAAAAATATATTCGACATATTGAATTTTATCAAGACTTTCAATAGCAAATTTACGGGTGTAATCTAAGTGACTTATTTGATCCGAAATGTATTTTGTTATCATATAAGCAAGCATAACTACAAATACGTGTCCTCTTGTTCTGTCTTCTTTTCTTACAAATATTGGTCGTAGCTCCTCCATTGTAGTTTTCATAGTTCTAAATGCATATTCAACTAGTCCTAAGTCTTTATATCTGTCATGTGCAACTTGTGTTGATAAATCCGCTTTTGGAACAGATGTTTTAACAACATAACAGCCATCTAATTCTCCTTGTTTTTTTACTTCTTGCTGATTAATACTTGGGATAAATACTCTTTCATTTAGTTTGACTGTGATAATATTTTTTAGTTTTAATTGAGATATCTTTTCGTCTATTTTCTTCATAGACACTTCTATTGTTGCCATAGGGTGTTCACTTAAATACATTGTTTTACGATGTATAAATTCTATAGCTTTATTTATTCTATCTTCTCTATTTAAAAATATTTCATGGGCTCTATATTTATTCTTTCGCAAGATATATCTCTCGTTATTCTCTCCTATAACTTCAATTATTTCATCTTCAAATAAGGATAATTGCAATACTCCTTTATTAATTAGAGTCTTAATCTGTCCCTTTGTAATTGTAGTTAAATAATCCCATTTATAGTGATCTGAAATAATTTCGTCAATTTGGCTAGATTTTATCATTCCCTTATCGCCAACAAAAATAACTCGCTCTATGCCAAATGTTTCTTTTAACTTTTTTAATTGAGACGTAACTGTTTTAGTGTCACTTGTATTACCTTCAAAAACTTCAATTGTTAAAGGATATCCATAGCTATCAAGCATCAATCCAACAACTATTTGCATCTTGCCTTTTTTCTTGTCTCTATTATACCCAAATTTGGCAAGTTCGTTTTTAGTCCCTTCAAAATATGACGAAGTTACATCGTATAAAAATATCTCTTTTACTTTGGTTGTTGTGTAGCGATGTTTAAAAATCTTCTTTTCTATTTGCTGTTGATTCTCAGTTAACCAATCTAAATTAGCATACAGGCTATCTTCATTAAAATTGGATACTTTAAAAACACCTTCTATATCCTGATTTTGCACCCATTCGTTTGCAATATAGTTTCTTGATTGTTGAGCAATAATTCTTCCAGCAATCTGAACCATTGCCAGCTTAGCTTGTCTGGAATTGCCAAGAGCTTGCTCAATTCCTAATCGCTTAGCAACTTGTCTAACTATTTCTAAGGCTCCAAAAGATTTTCCATTAGAAAGCTCCATGTCTTCAATTGAAGTAATTGAATTGCCTTTAAGTAATTTTTCCAAATCATCAACAATATGTTTTGGCCACTTAGTTAGGGTAGTTATAGTTCTGTGTTTAACTTTTTCCCCTTCTCGATAGTTCTCCATCAGTACTACAGAATGATAAACCTTGTCTTTCGTCTTCCGTTGAGTTCTCTGTATAAACATAATTGTTAATTTTATCACTTAGCCACAAAGATAATCTATATATGTAACTACCAAACTTTATTGAATATTTATTGAAATATTAACTTAGCCACATATTTTTGAACAAAAAAACCCTTATATGCTTGCGGTTACTAAAAACAATCAGAATTTATAGCGATTTTAGAAAGGAAGTTCCGTTGTACGTTGGCGGATATTTCGACACTGTAGGCGGATACTTGCCGGCGCATGGCATTGCCCGCTACCATGAGCCACCGCCAAGTGATTGTCATTGGCTGCGCCCACGTGTGCAAACTGCCGTGCATGAGGACACTTTTTACCTGACATCAGCAAGTCTTGAGCTATCAATTGATTTCATTAACAACAATGCCTACGCAGAAAGCTGGCGTTGGAGTTTTGATGGAAACGCATCTTTCGCAGCCGGAGATACAGTAAGCAATATCTATACTGCACCTGGAACCTACACAATTAGTATTGAAGTTTCTCAAGATGGCTGCTTAAAAACCGCAGAAAAGCAAATTGTGGTAGAGGACATTACAGGCATTTCTCATAAACTTTCAGAGAATGACATAGATTTATATCCTAACCCTGTCATAAGCACTTTGCAGCTCAAGCTAACTGCACAAGACAAAAGCACACCGATTCGTGTAATTAACCAAGAAGGCAAAACACTCCTACAAGACAGTATCCCACCAGGCAGTTCCCGCTACGCTTTGGATGTTCATACCCTTTCAGCAGGGAGTTATGTGTTAAAAATTGACGGTATAAGTAAAAGTTTTACGGTGGTACGGTGAGAAGCCACCTACGAAAACACTTTAAACTTTTTGTTACATAAGTCACATTTTCATCAATTTAGACTGATTTTTTATTAGATAAATATCTGGAAAACATACAATATTTTTATTATATTTGAAATGTATGATATTGAAACGAATCATTCAGGCATTAACCCCACCTACACGATGGAAAATTCCAGTATTTATCATACTGGGAACCTTTGTAGGAACAGCGGCATATAGTTTTTACGTTTCCAGAGCTTGGTCATATTTATCAAATGATCCGGCAACATGTGTAAATTGTCATGTTATGACAACGCATTATGTTACTTGGAGGCATTCATCTCACAGAGAATATGCCACTTGTAACGATTGCCATGTTCCCCATGAAAACATTTTCAAAGCCTATTTTTTTAAAGCCAAAGACGGAATGCGTCATTCTGCAATATTTACTGCAAGAACATACGAACAGAATATAAAAATGCTGGTTCCTGGAAATAAAGTGGTACAAAATAATTGCATTCGCTGTCACGAAATTTTAACAGAAATGGTGAATGCAAATGTAAGCTACGAGCAGGCTAAAATGGGGGAAGGTAAAAAATGCTGGGATTGCCACAGAAATGTGCCACATGGAACAGTCAGAAGTTTAACTGCCACGCCGTGGTCTGAAGTCCCAGTACCAAAATCACCAGTGCCGGAGTGGCTTCAAAAATCAAAAGAAAAGAAATAGAAACATTGTAAAATCATTAATATATGAAACTGAATTTACGCAAATTAATTGAAAAGAAACCATGGGCAGGATGGGTTCTATTCCTAGGAACAACGGGTATCGTATTTGTCCTTGGAATCTTTGCTGCATCAATAATTCAGCGACGCACTGAAGCAACAATGCTCAACATTCCGCTTTATAATCTCGATAAATTTGAACCCCGTAATGAAGTTTGGGGAAAAGCTTACCCTCGCGAATATGCAACATACAAAGAAATGGCTGATACGAGTTTCCGCTCAAAATATGGTGGTAGCGCAACGATTGATGTGCTGGAAGAAGATCCGCGAATGGTTATTTTATGGGCTGGATACTCATTCTCAAGAGATTACAATCAAGGACGTGGGCACATTTATGCCATAGAAGATATTCACAACACACTTCGTACCGGTACGCCAGATGCTAACACACCAGACATGCAGTATTCCAGTTGTTGGACATGCAAAAGTCCTGATGTTCCACGTGTTATAAATGAAATCGGAGCTGCCGAGTTTTATAAGAAACCTTGGTCTGAGCGGCTTTCTCAAATTGTAAATCCCATTGGCTGTGCAAACTGTCATAACCCAGAAGACCAAAGTCTGCGAATTGTTCAAACCCCATTTATCGAAGCCATGGAACGGCAAGGAAAATCCATCAAAGATTTTACGCTAAATGAAAAGCGCACAATGGTTTGCGCACAATGTCATGTTGAATATTATTTCAAAAAAGAAGGTAGCTACGTTACTTTCCCTTGGGATAACGGACTTTCTGCCGAGGATATGGAAAAATACTATGATGATATTGAATTCTATGATTATATTCACGCATTGAGCAAAACCCCCATCATCAAAGCACAGCATCCTGATTATGAAATTTTCACAACCGGAGTCCATTACGATCGCGGCGTTTCCTGTACGGATTGCCACATGCCTTATGTACGCGAAGGAAGCCAGAAAATCACCGATCATAAAATTCAGTCACCTTTAAATAATATCGCAAATTCTTGTCTTGTATGCCACAGAGAAAGTGAAGATGAATTAAGGAGGAATGTTTACGAAAGACAAGACAAAGTACACCAACAAAGAATTTTGCTCGAAGATTTAATAGTAAAAGCGCATATTGAAACAGCATGTGCTATTGATTTGGGTGCATCAGATGAACAATTAAAACCCATTCACAAGTATATCAGAGCTGCTCAATGGCGCTGGGATTATGTCGGAGCAAGCCATGGTGGGTCTTTCCACTCACCGGTAGAAAGCCTCAGAGTAACTTCAGCAGGTATCGAAAAAGCTTCCCATGCACGGGTTGAAATTTCCAGATTGCTCGCTGAACTTGGACACAACAAGCCGGTCGAAATGCCTGATATCAGCACCAAAGAAAAGGCTCAGGCTTATCTTGGTCTCAATTTGGAGAAATTGCAAAGTGAAAAAGATGAATGGCTAAAAAATGAGCTTCCAAAATGGCTGGAAATTGCCAAAGCACGTGAAGCCCAAATGCCTATGCCGAAACGCATCAAATAAGCTGAATGCAACATAAATTTCATAAACCGGTAGTACTCGTCCCGATTGTGCTACTATTGTTCGGATTCAGTTTACACTTTGCATTCGGTTTTATTCCGGTGCAAACACTCAAATTTCCTGTCAATTTTATTATTGGGCTGGAGCTGATTATTATGATACCGGTATTGTTTTTTCTTTTTAAAAACAACATATTCATCCGCTATCTTTATTCAGGACATGCTGCAATTTCTGCCATTTCCTTATTCACAGTTTTGGTTGCCGTGATGGCCATCTTTCCTCAAAACGTCGATGCTCATCATGGACTACATAGATTTCTGGGCACAAATCACTTGCTTTATACCTGGTACTTTAATTTATCAGTCCTTTACCTACTGCTATCGCTTGGTATGATTACCGTAAAACGAATGGTAAAATTCAAATTTTCCGATTTGGGATTTTACGCCAACCATCTCGGGCTATGGATTATCATTGCGTCCGGATTTTTGGGTCAAGCCGACAAAGTCGAATATAGCATGCAAATCCCTGAAGGCGAAACCGTGTGGTATGCACAGGACAAACAGGGAAATCTAATAGAGCTTGATTTGGCAATTGAGTTGCTAAATTTCAATATTGAGTATTATCAGCCCAAAATTGCTGCATACAATGCAGAAGGAGAAATCATAGCATCAGAAATCCATGAAATCTCACAGAACAGCACGATTTTAATTGAAAAAACTAAAATCAGCATAATAAAGCTCATTAATCACGCCTGGCCATCTGGAGATTCGATTTTACAAGTAATAGGAGTTCCCGGAACCATCAATGCAGCAAAAATCCAATTTAATGGTGAAACCCATTGGATTAGCAATGAAAGCAGCATGTTTCCACCAGTATTTTGTGAGCTTCCAGACGAAAAGACACTCAAACTTTTATCCAAAGAGCCAAAACAATACAGCTCAGAAATTAAACTTTACACAAAATCCGGTCATAGCGGAGAATCTCATCGAATTGAGGTAAATAAACCCTTGAAATTTGATGCAATGGCTATTTATCAAAGCTCCTATTATCTTGATACAAAGCATAGTCAACCAGTTTCGGTTTTGAGCATTGTTGAAGATCCCTGGTTGCCGGTGGTTTATAGCGGAATATTTTTGTTGCTTTTAGGCGCAGTTTGCATAATGTTTTCTAAAATGAAATCAACAAAAGCTTAATTTATGATTTGGGATAATCTACATATTGCATTTTTTATCTTTTTTACTGCCTGGGCACTTGGCACAATCGCCTTATTTAAAAGTTACAAAAACTCAAAAGCACAGTTTTTCTCCAGTTTCCTGCCTGCAATTGCAAATGCCACACTCCTATTTTTCATTGTTGTACTGTGGATACAAATTGAAAGACCTCCACTAAAAACCATGGCAGAAACAAGATTGTGGTATGCCTTCTTTGTCTCGCTAATAACTTGGGGTATCTTTTTACGTACGAAGGTAAAATCACTGTATATCCTTGGTTTTATAATGTCCACAGTATTTTTAATTGTTGATATCATTCATCCCGAATATCAAAACAAGAATCTCATGCCTGCGCTGCAAAGTCCATGGTTTATTCCGCATGTTGTAATTTATATGATTTCCTATGCAGTATTGGCAGCAGCATGTCTTACAGCCATTACCGGATTATTTCAATCGAAAAAAACGGGATTGATTTCTCAGGATAATATCCTACTGACAATGAAATTAATATATCCTGGTTTTGCACTTTTAAGCATCGGAATGATATTTGGTGCGCTCTGGGCAAAAATTGCTTGGGGAAACTATTGGTCATGGGATCCAAAAGAAACTTGGGCATTACTTACATGGTTGTTTTATTTACTATGCATTCATTTGTTTCATGCCTATCCAAAACGCAAAAAACTTCTAATTTTCCTTATTGCTTTTTCTTTCATTATTTTGATTATAACCTGGATGGGCATCCGATTTTTTCCATCAAGCATGAACAGTATTCATTTATACGGCTAAAAGACTGTGTTTGTAACGAAACGGAGTGATTGGAAATTCGTTAAATTACTTTTCACACTTTTTTCGTGCATAAACAAGTACAAAATATTTCAAATGTCAATAAAATATGAAGCAACAAAAAAATCTTAGAAAAAAAACGATCCCCAAACTACATCCGTATTCGATGAAATCCGTTCCCTGACAAAATCATTCCAAAACGATAAAAATCTAAACACAAAAAATCCTGAGAAGCAACAATTTCCCGCCATGCTTTTGACATTCCGTGGGACCAGTGAATATCATCCATCAAAATCACAGCATCAGGAGCCAATTGCGGCTTTATCAACTCTAAAAGTTCCAAGGTCTGCTTATACCGATGATCGCCATCAAGCAAAACAAAATCCCATTTTTTCTGATTCGATTTTAAAAAATCTGTAAAGGACATGGTATGCAATTTCACATTATCAACCGCATAGGTTTTTAGTATATCAGCAGCCACTGCATGAGTTTCAGGACAAGCATCCACAGAATGAATTTTACTTTCAGGACAACTCATCCCCATGCACAAAGCTGAAATACCAAGCGATGTTCCAAGCTCCAGCACATTATTGGGGCGCAAATAAAACAACAATCTGGATAGAAATGCAGCATCAAGTTCATTCAAAACAGCGTATCTAGCGATATCAGAAATCCGACGCACATCCCCCATTTTCCCGGAACCGGCACCCATATCCTTTACATGAATCTTCGTTTTATCTGCACGCCACTCATCCATCACATCAAAATAAGCACTTAGAGCATAAGTTGTTCTGTCATCCTGAAATGCAGCTTTTAATTTTGGACTCATCTCAATGGAATCCAAGAGCTTAACAGATTTTGAAAAAATCCGATGTTTTAAATATTCGTAGGCTGAATGCACTTGCTTCATGAAAATTAAAAGTATTTTTGTATTTTGACATCAAATTTAGCGGAAAAGACTGAATGAGCAAGCTTTTAGATTCAGAAATAAAATATTTAAAAACGGTTGGTCCCAAACGGGCTGAACTTTTAAACGAAGAACTTGACATTTATACATGGGAAGATCTCATGACGTATTTCCCGTACAGACACACAGACCGCTCAAAATTTTATAAAATTCGGGAAATTTCTGCAAACATGCCAACGGTTCAGCTTGTCGGAAAAATCAGTCAACTACAGGAAATTCCCGGAAAACGCTTCCGCAGACTTACAGCAAAATTGCAAGACGATACCGGACAAATTGAACTGGTGTGGTTTCGGGGGATTAACATCATAAAAGACATCATAAAGCCCGGTCAAAATTATGTTGTTTTCGGAAAAGCAAATCTTGTAAAAAATAGCGGATTAAGCATTCCTCACCCTGAAATTGAATCGGTTGAAAAATGGAAGAACAAACCTGCAACTGGACTCATGCCGCATTACAACACTTCTGAGGCAATGAAGAAAAACGGGCTACACAGCCGTGCCATTCAAAAATTACAGGAAGTACTTATTCAATCACTTGAGAATAACATTCCGGAAACGCTTCCCGATTGGATGTTAAAAAAATACCATCTGATAAAAAGAGCAGATGCCATTCGTGCCATTCATTTCCCCAAAAATGTGGATGAGCTGAGCAAAGCAGAGTACCGTTTAAAATTCGAGGAGCTTTTCTACATTCAACTGGGCATGTTGAAAGCCAAAATCCGACGAAAATCGACTACGCCGGGATATGTTTTTCCGGAAATTGGGCAATATTTCAATCATTTTTATCACAATCAACTGCCTTTTGAGCTTACCGAAGCGCAAAAACGGGTTATTCGGGAAATTCGTCACGATATGGCAACCGGCAGACACATGAACCGTTTATTGCAAGGCGATGTGGGAAGCGGGAAAACGCTGGTTGCACTATTTTGCATGCTTATCGCGATAGATAACGGATATCAGGCAAGTCTCATGGTACCGACCGAAGTGCTGGCACAACAACATTATCAGTCAATTAAAACATTTCTTGACGGGATGGACTTACGTGTTGAACTGCTTACCGGAAGCACAAAACGCAAAGACAGAGTACCTATCCACGAAGGATTGAGAAACGGAGACGTCAAAATTTTGATTGGAACACATGCACTTTTGGAAGATGAAGTCCAATTTCAGATACTTGGGATTGCAATCATCGATGAGCAGCATCGATTTGGGGTTGCACAACGTGCGAAATTATGGGGAAAATCCACAACACCACCGCATGTCCTTGTCATGACAGCGACACCAATCCCCAGAACCCTGGCAATGACAGTTTATGGTGATTTGGATGTTTCCGTAATTGACGAACTGCCTCCCGGACGAAAACCCATCATCACCACACATGCGACAGATGCACAGCGATTGCGCGTTTTCAAATTCATGAAAGCGCAAATTGCTGCCGGCAGACAAATATATGTTGTCTATCCCCTGATTTATGAATCGGAAAGCATGGATTTCAAACACTTAGAAGATGGAGTTGAAAGCATGCTTAGAGCGTTTCCCCGTCCGGATTATCAGCTCGCCGTGGTACACGGAAAAATGAAACCGGCTGACAAAGCGTATGAAATGCAATTTTTTAAAGATGGGAAAGCGCAGATTATGGTTGCCACTACCGTGATTGAAGTTGGTGTCGATGTGCCAAATGCTTCGGCGATGATTATTGAATCAGCAGAACGTTTCGGCTTGAGCCAGATGCATCAATTGCGAGGCAGAGTCGGACGCGGAGCAAACCAATCCCATTGCATCCTGATGACTAAGCCGGCGCTCGGCGAAACCACCAAACAACGCATTGATATTATGTGTCGTACCAACGACGGATTTGAAATTGCAGAAACCGACATGAAACTTCGTGGTCCCGGTGATATTGAAGGCACACAGCAAAGCGGATTACCAATCAATTTAAAAATTGCAAGCTTGGGGAAAGACCAACAAATTCTGCAATTTGTGCGCAATGTTGCAAATCTCATCCTCGACACAGACCCAGAGCTTGAAGCAGAAGCAAATGCCGTATTAAAATCGACGCTGCAAGCACAAAGTAAAAATAAATTATTGTGGCGGATGATTTCGTAAGCAAAGAAAAATTCACTTCAACACTGTTCTATAAATTGGAAGCCTACAAAAGCGTATGCCAAAACATGTTATTGCCTGCTCTGAATAAAACCATGATAATGCATGAAAAATCAGTCTGTTAATTTTGCAATATTCCCAAGCGGAACAACAATTTCATCTTCAACTACCGCTCCAACAGCTTTGATGGTTTCAATCAAATTGGGCTTTCGATTAAATTGTATCAATGCTCTGTTGGGATAAACAGCCTTGATTTCTCCTTCGACATTTTCATA
>CAYOUD010000093.1:0-2195 GCA_964407055.1 uncultured Bacteroidales bacterium
GACTGTTTTAGAAACGAGAATAACGCAATATTTGGCGTTTTCTTGCAGAGACTACTTAGGTGGTAGCACACACTAGGTGACTGAGGGATTTCGATTTTCCATCGGAATCATCTCGAAGGCACCGAAATATGTCGCAAGACCCTGAAAAATTCAAAGCCCCCCTCTCAAACCGATTTAAAACATTCCATATTTTCATTAGCTTTGCACCAATGGAAATACAAAAACATAAACCGGAATTATTGCTGCCCGCAGGCAATGTAGAGTCTTTTTACGCAGCCATAGAAGGTGGTGCGGATGCGATATATCTGGGAACAAAATATTTCAACGCAAGAGAACGTGCTGCAAACTTTTCGCCTCAACAGCTAAAAACTATGGTAAAACATGCACACAAACATAATGTGAATGTTTATGTGACACTTAATACGGTGATAAAAAATCAGGAAATTCCGGAACTGTTGCATGTACTTTTTCAGTTACGGGAAATACAACCAGATGCCTTAATTATTCAAGACATGGCAGTATGGCACATCATTCAGAAATATTTTCCGGATTTTGAAATTCACGCCAGCACACAAATGGCTCATCATAACAGCATTGGAGCAAGTTTTGCAAAGCAAATCGGCATTCAGCGGGTAATAATGGCCCGTGAGCTGAATTTTGCGGAACTGCAACAAATTTCAAAGAAACCTTCAGCCGAACTAGAAATTTTCGTACACGGCGCCCTGTGTTATGCCTTTTCAGGGATGTGCTTATTCAGCTCTTACCTTGGCGGGATGGGTGCAAACAGAGGATTATGCAAACAAGCATGCCGCAGAGTGTATCATGGAAAAGAATCAAGTTTTCATTTCTCCATGAAAGACAATCAACTCATTGATTTAGTGCCTGATTTTATAAAAATGGACATTCGCTCATTAAAAATTGAAGGTCGTATGAAACCGGCTGAATATGTGTATCGGGTTGCCAAGGCATATCGTATGGTGTTGGATAATCCCAAGCAGCTTAATGAAGCGAAACGCATATTAAAACTAGATTTAGGTCGCGAAAAAACCGCTTGGTTCATGGGTGGAAATGTCAGCGAATCCATTACTCAGGCACCTGCCACAGGAAAATTACTCGGCAAGGTGCAACAGTGCGAATCTGATAATTTCTCTATCAATTCGGAGATCGAATTGACGAAATCCTCGCGCATTCGTGTGTTCTCAGCGGGTGTAAGTGAACATCAAACCTTTAAAATTGAGTGCGCAGAAACGCAAAATGGCATTTGCACAATTTTCAAAAACAATCATAATGCAAAAATTGGTGATGATGTGTATTTGGCAGGAATCCCCGAAAAGCAATTTCCATCAAAAATACAGGAGGATTTTCAGCCAATGAAATCGCCCATTCCCTTCCGTTTAAAACAGAAAATCCTTAACGATTTGGAGCTGCATCAGAGTGCTGTGAAATCAGCAGAAATCATTGCGAGAATTAATGAACTGGCATGGCTTCCAAAGGTGGATTTGCGAGAAGTTAAATATCTCATCATCAATCTTTCCACAAAAGAATGGCAAAGTTTCGACACCAAAAGCGGGCTGATGAAAAAGTTTGCTGACAAAATCATTATCGAACTACCGAAATTCATTCCGGAAGGAAAAATATCGTATTATCGAGAGCTCTGCAAAACCATGTATCAGCAAGGTATTCGGCGCTTCAGTCTTTCGCATTTATCACAAAAAATGCTTATCCCAAAAGGAAGCCAATTAATGGCAAATGAAAATATTTACAGCTTCAGCGATACGGCTATTATTGCACTAAAACGCAACGGAATTCAGGATTACATTCGTCCGGTTGAAAGCGATTTTCCTAATTTGATATCCGGCAAGGATCGCTTTGGAATAATACCCGTTTATTTTCATCCACACTTGTTTGTATCCCGCATGCCGGTAAAAACTGGCGATTACTTTCACGAAAACGACGGAAGAAATTATTTGCGGCATGTTGTGGACGGCGTCACTTTTGTAATTCCCGAAGAGCCGGTAAGCCTCACACAATACACTAAAAAACTGACTATCAAAGGATTTAAGCGATATCTTATCGACTTATCCTTTACCAAAGTTTCGTCGAACCGATTTAAAACCATCGTAAAACGACTGAAGCAATCGGAACAAATTCAACCTGCAGGAAATTTCAATTTCAAGGCGGAGATGAAGTAAACG
>CAYOUD010000093.1:2295-10617 GCA_964407055.1 uncultured Bacteroidales bacterium
GTAATGTCTTTAAACTCACAATACCAGACATAAACTCCTGATTTCAATAATTTATCTCCCTTCATCACATTCCCCTGATAACTTCCGTCCCAGGTTCCTTCACCACACGCACTGCAATCGTGCTGGTAAGTATCCGTTTCAAACACCAATTCCCCCCAGCGATTATATACTCGCATTGTGAAAGCATTCGGGTCAATCCCGTTTCCGCAAACCGAAAAACAATCATTATGTCCATCATAGTTTGGAGTAAAGGCAGTCGGGGCATAAAAACTAAAAAAGTCACGAATTTTAATGCTCTTGTACGCTGTATCCCTGCATCCATAGGCATTTAACGCCATTAAAATAATTTCATATTCCCCAATACCGTCATAGGTATGACGAATTGAATGTGCAGAATATTCAGTTGAATCACCATCACCAAAATGCCAGAACAAACTATCCGCATTTTGGGTGGTACTTACAAACTCAACCGTAGGATTCAACATGCTAACTTCATTGGGTTGAGTGTAAAAGTCAATTTCTGGTTCAGGATACACATGAATCATATTTGGTTTTTCGCGCAATGATAAGCAACCATTTTCATCAACAATTTTCAGTGACACGCTAAACAAACCACTGTTTTGATAAATATGGACCGGATTCCGCTCAAAAGAAAATTTATCATTTCCAAAATTCCATTCATACCGTGCTCCTGCTTGATTATTGATTTCATTAAAATGCACTGTCAAAGGCGGACAACCACCAACAATATCCGAAGTGAAATTATTTTGTGGAGTTTCCCATACATGAATGTAA
The DNA here is from genome assembly GCA_964407055.1 of uncultured Bacteroidales bacterium. Taxonomy (GTDB): domain Bacteria; phylum Bacteroidota; class Bacteroidia; order Bacteroidales; family ML635J-15; genus JAQIBY01. Next base: position 3,091 of record CAYOUD010000093.1, read on the forward strand.
ACAGAATCGGTAACATTAGGCGTTTGGCAGGCATCGCTGGCAGTTATTAAATGCCATCCGGAAACTACAGGATAAATTGTTGCCGGAGAAGGAATTATTTGTGTTTCATCATAAAACAACTGGTAAGGACCTCCATTTCCACCACTCACACCGGTGTATAAAGTAATCGATTCGCCGGGACAAATTGAATCTTGGTCGGGATATATCACTTCAAATTGCAACGGAGGATACACATTCACAGTAAAATTATAATGTGTCTCGCAACCCATAATGTCTGTCACATTGACCTGATATTGAGTAGTCGTATCGGGATTCAGGCTCACACCGTTACCATACCAATTAAATGCATCATTATCAGTCCAGTGAAAATCATAAGGAGAGGTTCCTCCCAAAGCAGAAAGCGCCATATTAACTTCTCCACCAATACAAATCTGCGAATTATGAATTCCTTGTACATTAATCGGAATTGGCGCATCAACATCCGCACTTAATTCCAACACACACATATTAGCATCTGTAACTGTCAAATGGTGAATGCCACCACCGACAACAACGGAATCGTTGGTTTCCCCGTTTGACCAAAAGTACTGATAAGGAGCTGTTCCACCCATCACTTCAACCCATGCTAAACCATCTTGCGAATAACTGCATGTTGCTGCCTCAGTGTACATATTATGAAACATTTCAGAAGGTTCATCAATCTGATAAACCTGATTAACAGTACAACCGATATCATCCGTGATAACCAGATTGTAGGTTCCGGCACACAATCCGTTCGCATAATTTCCGGAATAATCCCATGAATAATCATACGGTGGAATTCCTCCCGAAATACTAGCCCATGCTTGTCCGTCGCAACTTTCAAAACAACGGCTGTCTTCCGTGGTCAAATCTAAATTCATTGTTTCACTCACAGTAACCAAACAGCTCAACTGTTCGGTTTCACAACCATTTGCATCAGACACATAGACATTATATTGAGTTGTTGTATCGGGCATCACATCAAGTTGTGAAGCAGTTTGCATCGGAAATTCTAACCAATGATACGTTAATGGAGCAGTTCCACCGCTTGCAACAATATGCAAAGGAACATCATTCCCCTGACAAATCGCAGTATCTGAATTGAAACTAATTTCAAGTTCATCAATGTTACTGATATTCCATGCATCATTCATAGAACAGCCATTGGCATCCGTTACGGTAAGTTGATAATTTCCACCGGAAAGCCCAGAAATACTTGCAGTATTTTCACTGGTATTCCATAGATAAGTATATGGAGCAGTACCACCGTTTATTGCCACATCAATTTCACCAATAATATCACCGTAACACAAATTGTCAGTAATTGTGGCATCCAAATCCATTGCAGGATGTACAGTCACATTAAACAATTCGGAAGCGGTACAACCAAAATCATCAAGCACGGTCACTGAATAATCTCCACTTGCGTTAATCGTAATTTCATCGGTGTTTTCCCCTGTTGACCAGGCATAATTAAATGGAGCAGCTCCACTCGTTACGTTGACTGAAGCTTGCGCATCATCACCGGCACAAAGTTCCGGCTCATAATCCACGCTAAATTCCACTTCAGAATAATCAATTTCCACTGATTCAGTATCCTGACAAGTTCCAAATTCAACAGTTACCGTATAATTTCCCGGTGTTAAACCGGTAGCAATTTGAGTTGTTTGCTCAGGGCTTGTATTCCATGAGAAAGTACAATCTGCAGGATCGGCTCCGCTCACATTTGCTGTTGCGGAAAAAGGTCCGGCACAAGCATTCCCTGAAGTGGTAATATCTACTGTAAGGTTTCCATCATCAATAATATTAAAATTAATAACGGTATCACTACAAGCAGCACCATCCGACACTGTAACAGAATAGGCACCGGCAGTCAAATCGCTAACTGAACTCCCGCTATCTCCGGTACTCCAATTAAAAGTAGGACTTCCTGTACAGGACTGTAAAGTACTAATCGATGCCGATCCCGACTCACCACAAATTGCATCGCTGCTTGTTAATTCAACCAACAAAGCCTGTTCAATAAATGGCGCAGAAAACCCATAAGTACAAAGTGAATTTCCCGACATCATACTATAACCGTCCATCGCAAGCATATAATCTCCCGGGGGCAGGTTTTCAGAAAAGGTCACATTTCCCGTTCCATTTGCACAACCGTAATAGGTTCCACTAGTATTAGGCGGATCGCTACTGGGGCTGCCCCCAATTCCATCACAATTTGCTCCATTCCATGAATACACCGCAAATTGAATTTCGGCATCTTCACCCCACCCGCCATCATTGGAAACACAATCTCCGTTTTCAGCAGTTATGGTATAAGGTTGCACATCGGTGTCAGTTACAGTAAAGTGATAAAATATCGAATTGTCTGTTGAATTCCAGCCACAAGCTTCCGGAGCTTGTATATCTCCTCCTGTTGACAAAATATTGCAACCACCGGTTCCAAGCTCAATGGGTGTATCGCAGTCATCTTCTTGCAAATCGAGCCGAACTGATGCAGCGATAAATATGTTTTGCGCCAGATTGTTTTCATCCCAAACTCGCATCCAAATCGTTTCTCCGGGTGTTAATCCTGAGTATTCTTCCCAACGAATTTCGCCGTTTTGCATAAATCCACCTGATGACTCGAAACAATCCAATAAAGTCAGATTATTGCAATCAATCCCGGAATAAATTGCCATTCCCGGTGCAGATGCATTCGGAAACGGAACCGAATTATCCGAATTAAACACGTGAAATGCCATGGTATTTACACCACCCGGCACCGTATATGAATACCACAAATCATTAGTAGTCCCACTTGAAAAAGAAGCACAAGCTGGCTCCGGCATCGTCGCGGACGGTGTGGCAACACCTAGGTCAATGGTTTCAAAAGCCATTTCACCACAAGTAGAATATAATGTTATCGGTAAATTCACTGCGGAATTGCACTCATCCTGAGCAAAACTAATATTCCAGAATAAAAATAATATCAAAAGAAAGGTTGTAAACTTCTTCATGTCTGAATTCTATAAAATTAACCCCATAAACTGTATCCCAAATGTAAGCATTGGCTTTGTAAAATACAAATAAAAATGGAAAAACAGCTTAATAACAGTTAAATGGAAATATCGATGCAATTATTTTCAGATGATCAACTTCGCAATAATCACGAAACAAACATCCATTAACATGCTGATATACTGAATGATATTCGCTTTTAAAACAAAAAAAACCGGAACGAAATATTCCGGCTTAAAATTTATTATGATTGAAATTATTTAAAAGATTTCAATAAGTCGATTACATAATCAATATCGGCAGCGGTGTGATCGCCGTTAATTTGAAAACGGATTTCCTCGTCGCCTTTCGGTACCACCGGAAAATTTAGCCCTGTGGCTAACACTCCGTTCTGTTTCAGATGCTCAACAATTCTTGATGTTTTTTCTGTGTCTCTTACCATCAGTGGAGTTACGGGATGTGGTCCGGGAATGGTTTCCATGCCATTGTCAACGAGCCCTTTTTCAAAACGAGCTGTCATTTCTGAAAGGTGTTTCAGTCGTTTTTCGCCTTCATCAGATTGCAAAATATCCAGTACTTTAAGTACCGCAGCACATTCAGAATTCGTAATTGGATTGGAATAGATATACATTGGAGCGGTTTCCTTCAGATAACGCAATACTGCCAAAGAGCTAACCACATATCCACCGTTTACACCAAATGCTTTTCCGAGGGTTCCAATCAGGATATCCATTTTTCCACCTGTGATGGCTTCAGTACCAAGGCCTTTTTCACCATAAGCACCAACACCATGAGAATCGTCTGCAATGGTAATGATCCCTTCTTCAAACTTATCTTCATATTTTTCAACAATGCGATTAATTTCATCAAGCGGAGCATAATCTCCCCGCATGGAGAACACACCGTCAGTTACAAGCAAAACCCGTTTACCCACACCAATCGCTTCCTGGATTTTTGCTTCCATATCAGCCATATCGTTGTGTTTGTAAATAAATTTCCCAGCCGGACGACTTAATCGCATTGCCTGAATTATGCAATTGTGATTGAGTTCATCACTGACAAAGACGGCATCTTTTGTCGCTAACGGCACAATAACACCCATTGAAGTGACATAAGCACTTGAGAAAAGCATAGCAGCTTCACGTCCGTGAAATTTAGCCAGCCTTTCTTCCAGTTCAATATGTGGCTTATGTGTTCCTGAGATAAAACGTACAGCACCTGGGCCAACACCATATTCCATAACAGCGGCTTCTTCAGCTTTTATTACTTCAGGATTCATACTCAATCCAAGATACGCATTGGAATTCATTTTAATAAACCCCTTATCGCCGAAACCACGAACAAGATAACGAGGGCCGTTTTCACCTTTGGCAGGAATAATTTTTTCAATAATCAGTTCCTTACCTTTTGCTGTCCCTTTTCTTTCCAGTGCCTCAACTTCGCTTGCGAGGACTTTATTTAATTTTTCTAAACTCATAATGACAATTTTTTATAATAAATTTCCCTGAATTTTTCCCAGCATAATATCAACCATTTCATCCAGACCATATTCATGACTCCAACCCCACTCTTCGCGGGCACAAGAATCATCCAGACTTGCCGGCCATGAATCAGCAATTTCCTGACGATAATCAGGTTCATAAGAAATTTCAAATTCTGGAATGCGTTTTTTAATAGCATCCGCAAGCTCCTGTGGGGTGAAGCTGACAGCCGCCACATTATAATCCGCATGATGATTGAGGTTTTCAAACGGAGCTTCAGCTAGATCCATAATGGATTTAATTGCATCAGACATAAACATCATAGGCAAGCGGGAATCGGGACCTAAAAAGCTGGTGTATTTCTTATTTTTGATTGCTTCGTAAAAAATATCGATGGCGTAATCAGTTGTTCCGCCGCCGGGCAACGTTTTATAAGAAATAATTCCCGGATATCTTACACCACGAACATCCACACCAAAACGTTTGACATAATAATTTCCAAGCAATTCACCGGCAACTTTTGTTACTCCGTACATTGAAGTCGGGCGTTGAATGGTATCATTTGGTGTATTGTTTTTCGGAGAATCCGGACCAAAAGCGGCAATTGAACTAGGCACCAAAACCCGCTCAAGTTTATGTTCTCGTGCAACTTCAAGCACATTAAACAAGCCATTCATATTCACCTGATATGCCAACTGAGGATTTTTTTCACCAACTGCAGATAAAATTGCACCCAAATGATAAATGGTATCTATCTTATACTGTTTAACAACAGCATTCAATGTATTTTTATCTAAAACATCAATTATTTCGCATGGTCCTGCAGCTTTTACCTCCACACAAGGTTCTTGTACATCGCTTGCTACGACATTGTCCCTACCATACCTATCTCTCAGAGCATCAGTCAATTCTGATCCAATTTGGCCTAAAGCACCAGTCACTAAAATACGTTTCATATTAACAGGTTTCAGTTTAAAAAACAAATTTAAAAGTAATTATTCAAAATTAACAGGATTTTTGATTTTAAAACAATACATTCGTCATTTTGAATTATTATAAACAATATTAAATTTGTAAAAAATAAACGTTTAATTAATAAGGTAGTGATTATGAACAATGCAATTTTTCACTTTGAGTATCCGGACAACGAGCCGATAAAATCTTACGCTCCGGGAACACCCGAAAGAGAAAGCTTACGGGCTGAGTTAAAACGCCTGATGAGCGAGGAACAAGAGATTTTCCCGATTATCGGAGGCAAAGCAATTAAAACCGGTAACACGGCAAAAGTTACCATGCCAACCAACAACACACATGTATTGGCAACTTATCACAAAGTTACTGAGAAAGAGGTACAAATGGCAATTGAAGCGTCTCAAAAAGCGCATAAAATTTGGGCAAATATGCCGCATACCGAACGTGCTTCTATTATTCTGAAAATTGCAGATCTTATTGCATATCGCTATCGCGACTTGATGAATGCTGCAACCATGCTTGGACAAGGTAAAAACCCGATGCAAGCAGAAATTGATTCAGCCTGTGAAACCATCGATTTCCTGCGCTACAATGCAAATTACATGAGTCAGATTTATGCTGACCAGCCAGTGTCATCGGAAGGTGTAATTAACCGCTTGGAATATCGTCCTTTGGAAGGTTTTGTTTTCGCAATTACTCCTTTTAACTTTACTGCAATTGCATCCAACCTGACAATGAGCCCCGCTCTGATGGGTAATGTTACACTCTGGAAACCGGCAACAGCTGCTCTTTTGAGCAACTGGTTTCTGATGAAAATTTACAAAGAAGCCGGATTACCGGATGGCGTTGTTAACTTCCTTCCCGGCTCAGGTAGCCTGATTGGTAAAGAAGTATTTGAAAGTCCTGATTTTGCAGGCGTTCACTTTACCGGTTCAACTCCTGTTTTCCAACGTTTCTGGAACACAATCGGACAAAACATTCAAAATTATAAATCTTACCCGCGTATCGTAGGGGAAACCGGTGGTAAAGATTTCATTTTTGTTCATAATTCAGCAAATGCGAACGAAGTTATCACCGCTGCTGTTCGTGGTGCATTTGAATACCAAGGACAAAAATGTTCAGCCGCTTCACGTATGTATGTACCAAAATCCATGTGGGCTGAGGTTAAAGAAGGCATTGGCAAGATGCTTGCTGAGATTAAAATGGGTTGTGTTACCGATTTTACCAACTTCCACAACGCAGTAATTGATGAAGCTTCTTTCGATAACATCATGAGATACATCAAAAAAGCAAAAGAAAGCAATGATGCTGAGATTGTTTTCGGTGGTAATGGAGACAAATCAGTTGGTTACTTTGTTGAACCAACCGTAATTGAATGCAAAGATCCACATTTCATTACAATGGAAGAAGAAATTTTTGGTCCAGTGCTTTCAGTTCATGTGTATGAAGATGAAAAATACGAAGAAACACTTGAGCTTTGTGATTCAACTTCACCATATGCATTGACCGGCTCTATCTTCGCAATTGACCGCGCTGCTGTAAACACTGCTATTGACAAACTGCGTTTTGCTGCAGGAAACTTCTACATTAACGACAAACCAACAGGTGCCGTTGTAGGACAACAACCATTCGGCGGTGCTCGTGCATCAGGAACCAACGACAAAGCAGGTTCTTATCTGAACCTCATTCGCTGGACTAATGTTCGCACAATAAAAGAAGAACTTGTTCCCGCTACCGATTATAAATATCCGTTCTTAAAAGCAGATAAATAAGAATAATGGAACAAAATAATGAAAGCGCAAGCCGGGCGGTTTGCGCTTTTTTTATTTCTTTCCCCGTGTATTCTTTGTTTTTTTGAGTAAGTTTGAGTTGGTATTCATCGTTAATGCGTGTAAGTCAATATCATAATAGTTAACTTGGGATGCTGATTATTTTAGATGGTATTTTAATGCTCAGTTGTTTTTGTTTTGCCTTATCAACAAGTTCCTGACAGGATGAATTATAAATGAAAATAGAAAACTCATCATTAATATTTGGGGATTTAATCAAGTTA
>CAYOUD010000094.1:0-10516 GCA_964407055.1 uncultured Bacteroidales bacterium
ATTCATCGCAAAATTAAGCGTATTTGCATATGTCAATATATTAAGGGGCCTTCTATTTGTTTATATCTTGTTTCAAGCACTTTTTTATAAGCTATCTGCATATCCTTTGACAGGAATGATTTATCTATCCATTCAAATGCGCTTGATTTATGCTTTACCATACGATTAAAAGCTCCCTTGATTTGCTTAGGAGTCAATCCTAATCCGACTCCAAATTGTTCAAAATGCTCGCGGTTTAACTTCTTTTTCTTTCCATCTAATGTCAAAGCGAGCTCTTCATCATCCTCCGGGAAAACAATTGCAACATTTAACAAATCATATGCAGGAGACAAGACCCAAGCAGAAGGATTTTTAATCATAGAAAAATTCTTAAGGTGCATGTCATTATTTCCTGTTAAAAAAGCGAAAATAGCTAAGTCAAAATAAAAGGTTTTGTCAAGCAAAGTATTATTTGAATAGTTGTGCAATGCTTTCCCGACTTTCTCCATGGAGCTTTTATATTTATCAAATGCTTCTGTAATTTGAAACATATCAATCATGTGAATTTTTTCTCCATTTTCTTTCCGGTCAATTCGTTTCGTTATGTAGGACAATTCCCCGGATGATAATCGAATCAATGATGATGGGACGACTCGCATTCCAAAAGATTCTGCCATTCGCATTGTTAAATGTTCATTTGCAGGCATTTCAGGAAATTTATCAGAGGGTGGTTTAAAAATATACTGTCCTCCCAATGCTCCAAGCACAGTTAATCTTGCCTCTGAATTTTCTTTTGTAGCCTTAATTAATGACATAGATAGTTTTGGCTGAACACCCGGCACAGCAACACTTCGCAAGACGACATTTTTCGCAAGCTCATCCATTTGATCAAGCGAATAATTAATTTCAGGAGGTATCGGTGTACCAAAAAATTCCATTGAACATTTTCGGTGAAAATTCGATTCTCCTTCAACTTCTTTGTAACAATATAAACATCTATTCATCATTTTATTTTATTGCCTACCGATCTGACTGGCAGTGTTTTACACTCACCGCTCCGATACAATCCTGACAACAGACCAGAAGCAATCCCATGCGATCATTTTTATTAATTCTCCAGTTTTCAGAAGCGATATCCAGCAACCAACCTTCTGGGATTAATCCTTCAAAAAAAGGAAAAAGTCGTTTCTCAGTATATGGCTTATTTCTAACCGGCATGCTAAACGTAATAAAATCATTCGGATGATCTTCTACATACTGCTTGTCATACTGAAATACATATTCTCCATCATTTGTTTCCGTAATAACACCAGCAAAACATGCTTTATAAAACACCTTTCCTTGTCTCATTTTTTCAATTCTTTACTGTTAACAGGAGCTAATTCATGCCCAAACATATTAAGCACTAAGTTGACCTTTTCCATGTTCAGATTTGTTTTACCTTGTTCGATTTTCCGTACGACAGTTAGTGCAACTCCAGCACGATCAGCGAACTCTTCCTGTGTTAGATTAACTTCTTTTCTTCGTGCTTTGACAAACGCTGCTAATTGTTTCATTATATGTGTTTAAATATAATTATGTGCAAATATAACAAATTATATGCAATTAAATATAATTTTATGAAAATGATTAAATTTATATGCCTTTACATATAATTTGGACGTGAGCTCCAGAACTTTTGTTCAGCCGGTGGGCGGACAAAAGTCAAAAGCTTAATGTATCAAATTTTCAATCCTCGTTGACACAACACTGAGTACGAATAAAAAAGACATAATAGAAGAATTTAAACTATAGGGGACTTCTATACTTATTCACACGCCGTCATGCGATAATCTGAAATTTTCACACGCACTTTTTGCCCTACTGACAGATTTAAATCCGTTTTCCCCAAAGCATACAAGCGAATTGATTTTAACTGCACAACTAAAATTTCACCGCTTTGATCATTAAATCGATCAAACACAATTCCGTGAGGCTTCACTTCCTCTGCCGAGATACTCACGTCCTCCGGAGCAATGATAATTCGTAGTTTATCTTTGTGTTGTAAATCCTCAGGGACAGAAAGCCGAATATCATCTGATAAATTAATTTCCGCTTTATGCGCCCTGTTTTCAATTTCAAAATAATTTTTCACTCCGGTAAAGGCGGCAATAAATGCATTCGCAGGATGATTGAACAGACTCCGGGTATCACCGGACTGTATTAATTTTCCCTGATGCAATACTCCCAACTTATTTGACAGCGCCAAGGCAAGCTGATAATCATGCGTGACATGGATAAAAGTTTGTCCTTCGCGATTAAGCGTTCTCAATAAACTTTGCAATTGAAATTTATAGTGCTGATCAAGGGATCGCATGGGCTCGTCAAGCAAAATAATGTCAGGTTTCATGGCAAGGGTTCGAGCCAAAACCACACGTTGAATTTCTCCACCTGAAAGGCTGTCCGGATATCTTGATAGCAAGCTTTCAACGCCACAGGTTTTTGCAAGCTTTTGAACTTCCTGATTCCGTTTGGATTTACTCAAATGGCTTAAAGAATAAGCAATATTTTCACTCACCGTTTTATGCGGAAAAATGGAATCGCCCTGAAACATAATCCCAAATTTCCTATCGGATATGGATTGCGTCGTGATATCCCGGTCACGAAATAATATCGTACCAGAGTCGGTTTTTTTTACCCCGGCAATCAAATCAAGCAACATGGATTTTCCTGCACCAGACTGTCCCAGGATCACATAATAATCTCCGGGATTTATCTCGAGAGAAACATCCGAAAGCGAAAAATCGCCAATCGTTTTATTGATTTGCCGTATGCTTAACATGTTTTGGTTTTGCAAAATATCGTAATAAATAAAAAATCACCAGTGCGACAATAATGAACAGCACAGCAACAGGACGTGTATATTTTAAGCCGTAACTTGTAAAGCGCTCAAAAATCATAACGGGTGTTGTCATGGGGTGATAAGCGATAATGACCACTGCTCCGAACTCACTCATTCCTCGTGCAAACATCATGATTAAACCGGACAACACACCACGCCAGGCAAGGGGCAGCGATACGGTAAAAAAACAACGAAACGGCGAGGCGCCCAAATTTCTTGCTGTCAACTCAAGGCGTTTTGGAACCGCTGCAAAGGCATCGCGAGCGGCATTAATCAGAAACGGAATACTGACAAAAGCCATTGCAAGTCCAATTCCGAGCGGACTTCCCACAAAACTTAAACCCACCGATTCAGCCATTTGTCCGAGGACAGTATCTCGTGACACAAATCCCAGCAAAGCAATCCCTGCGGCAGTATGAGGAATCACAATCGGCAAATCAATTAATGCCTGCAAAAACGTTTTGCCGACAAACTGTTTTCTTGCCAATAACCATGAAAACGGAATGGCTGCCACAGCAAAAAACAGGGTGGAAAATGCGGCACTCAACAAGGTTACTTTAATGCTTGACTGTACCTCAGGTTCTCTGACAGTTTCCATCATTGCGGGAAACTCCGTGTGCAAAAACATGGAAACCAAGGGAGCTACAATGAATAATAAAACCAAAGCGCCCAATAAAGCAAACAGTACATTAAAACCTATGTTGGTATATTTCGGCATTATTTGTCAGCCAAATTTCTATATTCAATTTTTGAAACCGATTTGATTGCTCTATCTGAAAAGAAATCGGCAGGAACAAATAAACGAAATTTACCGCCATTAATATCTCCCCTGTCGTTTATCATAACTTCAGACTGATCGTTTCTATTCATTATTTCAGAGAAAGAAAAAACCGCACGATATCCGTCCACGGAAGCAATGATAAAAATTCCGTGCTTTAGTGCCTCAACATCAAATGCATAATCTGATGCAATAACATTTTTCAGCCACTTTCCTTCAAAATCAGTTATCCCGTGAATCCCACGACCTCGCCCATAAAAGGTATTTTTAACAAGCTGTGTTGTGAGGCCTTCATCAAATGCCTTGATTTCACGGAGAAAATCGCCGGTATCATACAATTCAAGCGATTCTGCAAACAGCGGCTCTGTCTCGGGAATTTCAGGAAACTCTCCAGAACAAGAATGTATGCTGATTTTTGTCGGATTTTCAATCATACGGTCAGTGAATAAATCCAAGGCCGGAATGAGTTGAGTTTTTTCAGGCAAAGGCCATTGATCTTTAGTTTTTGAGGGCACAATCGGATTTACGGCATTTGCGATTAATATTTGATGTTGATTGGCGGCATAATAAATTTCTCCCCATGAAAATACTGCAAAATCACCTGCTTCATTCTCAACGGTTACATATAAATCAATGATTGGCGAATAATCTGCTTCATTGGCTTTATCCACTTTAATTTCATTCAGAATATCATACAATGACACGCCGTAAAATTCATAAGCTCCAATGAATTCGCCACCTTGCGCTGTAAATCGTGTATCTTTAAATAAAACCGAACGCACCGGAAAGTCAGATAAATCCAAATTCATTTCCTGTGTAACTTCACCGGCAATTTGAATACTGAAATCGCTTTCTAAGTGTTTCTGCGGCGCATCATCATAAAAGTCATTGGTTTCAATGGTGTCATTATTTACGTTTACGATTTCCTCACTTTCTTGAGGCGCTTGACACGCAAAAAACATAGCAGTCAGCAGTAATAGTGTAATTTTTTTCATAATCGTTATTATTTTAAATTGAGTTGTTTTATCGTTTTCTCATCTGGAAAAATTGGTTCCTGCCCAAGATTTTCCAAGATTTTCATTCCCTTATCGGGATGCAATAAAAATGATAAAAATTCTTCAGATAATGCAGGATTTTCTGAAGTTTTTGGAATCGTCAGGGAATAAACCATTGCTTCGGCAATCATTTCGACAGAATCGCCGGGTTGATTTCCATGAATATAGGTAGAGGAATTTCCATACCAATTATTCAGCTCAGGATTTGCAAGATTAACAGAATCTGAAAGGCTGATAAAATTCAAATCGTGCTGAACTGCAACAGATTTATAAATAAAAATATAGTCAATCGCATGCGCTTCAAGCAATCCGAGCAAATCGGTTTCTTTCGGACGAATGTATTCATTATCTTTTTTTAGTAGTTTCAAAACCTGCTGATTATCGCTGCGCATGGCTTCAAGTTGCAAAAGTAAAACAGTGCGATAACCGCAAGGATCGGCATGTGGATTTGACCTGCCGTAAATTATGCTTTGTCCAGAAAGAATATCCTTCCAATTAGTATGATTCATTTTTTCACTTTCCCGGGACTTATCTGTAAATGCAATCACCATTTCATTTCTTGCAAACGGCAAATTCCAGTTTGCGTAATCAGGAATAAGGAATTTGTCAATTACACGTATATCAGCAGAAGCCATTAGGTCACAATTTCGATTCAGCTCCGTGATTTTTCTTGCACAATCGACCGATCCGGCAGCTTCGAGTTGTATTGTAACATCAGGATTTTCTAAAAGATAGGCGGTTTTTATTTCGTGAAAAGGCACCGATAAACTTCCTGCATGAAAAATAATGATGCGATTTTCATTTTTGTTATATTTACAGGAAATCCCTGTCATCAGTAAGGAAACAGCCAATCCGACAATTAAAAATGTTCGTATTTTTCTCATTTTAAAAGTTCAATTTTCACAGCAGTTAATTTAAAGGGTGCAATTTTAGAATACGGATCTAAATCCGATCGAGTTAATCGATTGACACGTGCTTCAGCAAAATGCCATGGCATAAACAACTCACCGACAGCTACTTCATCAGTTAATTTTGCAAAAGTCTCCAGTTCTCCCCTGCTGTTTGATAATCGTACTTTATCGTGGTTTTTTATCCCGAGGATATCGGCATCAACAAAATTAATAAGTACATAAGATTCATCTGCAAAGGCATTCAAGGAATCGTTTTTTCTCGACATGGTTGCAGAATGATACTGATACAAAATTCGTCCGGAATTCAAAATGAACGGATGTGCTTTATCAGGTTGTTCAGTACTTTCTACATACTCAACAGGAAAGAGTTTTGCCAGACCGTTTGGTGTATTAAACTTATCAAGAAACAGGGTGCTTGTTCCCAGATGATTTTCGTCCGGACAAGGCCATTGAATTCCCTGATTTTTAATTCGGTCATAAGAAATTCCACGCATAATGGGCGCTGCCTGAGCAATTTCATCAAAAATTTCCTTAGCGGATTGATATTGTCCGATAGGTGTTCCCATTGCATTTGCAATATCAAGGATAATTTTCCAATCCTCACGTGCTTCACCCGGCGCATCAACTGCCTTACGCACCCTCAACACACGACGATCTGAATTCACAAAAGTTCCATCTTTTTCCGCAAAAGAAGCAGCCGGCAAAATCACATCTGCAAACCCGGTTGTCTCCGTATGGAAAATATCCTGCACTACCAGAAAATCGAGTTTTTCAATGGCTTTTTGGGTATGATTCAAATCGGGGTCTGTTACCATAGGATTTTCACCCATTATAAACATTCCCTTGATATCCCCGTGATATGCAGCATGCATAATTTCAACAGTTGTCAGCCCATTTTCTCCAGAAAGCGACTCATAATCGGTATTCCACAATTTTGCAATACGCTTTCGATTTTCATCATCTCCTATCGGGATATATCCAGGATACACCACGGGAGAAACACCAACATCGGTTGCCCCCTGCACATTGTTTTGTCCGCGCGGCGGATCAATTCCACATCGCTCTCGCCCGATTTGTCCGGAAATCAGCATCATGTTGATAAGTGAAAAAACATTGTTTGTTCCCGAAGTTTGCTGGCTCATTCCCATTCCCGTAGCAATCATGGCAGTATCTGCTCCGGCATAAATTCGTGCAGCCTGAATGATTTTATCCGCAGGGACATTGGTTGTTTTTTCCGTGTATTCGGGTGTATATTTCTCAACAAGTTGTTTCAGCTCGGCAAAGGCTTTCATTCCTCCCTCAACACGGGTTTCGATGAATTTTCTATCAATCATGTCATCCTGAATGATTTGCCGAATGATTCCGTTCAACAGCGCGACATCAGTACCTATTCGTTGTTGCAGCCAGAGTGTTGCGTATTTAACTAAGGGAGTCCATTTGGGGTCACAAATAATTATTTTTTGTCCTTTTCGTGCCCCAGATTTCACATAAGTTGCCGTGATAGGATGCGTTTCTATGATATTATTTCCGGTAACAAAGAGACAGTCTGTTGTTTCAAAATCTTCAATGGAATTACTTCCTGCACCATCACCAATGGATTTCAACATAGCCGTTACCGTTGATGCATGACACAAACGGGTACAGTAGTCCAGATTATTACTTCCAAAAGCCATGCGGACAAATTTTTGAAAAATATAATTGTCCTCATTCGTGCATTTTGCGGATGCATATCCTGCTAAAGCCTTATTACCGTTTGTTTCAATAATTTCAATAAATTTTTCAGCAATTAATCGTATGGTTTCATCCCAAGATGCTATACGAAATTCACCGTTTTCCTTAATTAAAGGATGTGTCAGGCGTTTTTTACTACTGACAAAATCGTAACCGAAACGTCCTTTGATACAAAGCCGACCATCGTTTGGCATGACATCCTCAACACCGTCGGAACGCAAAATCTTATTGTCTTTTACTGATAATTCAATTTGACAACCAACCCCACAATAAGGACAGGTGGTTTTTACTTTTCTTTCTAAACTATCTAATTGGATTTCATTGCGATGCGGCTTTTCAACCAATGCTCCGGTCGGACACATCTGTACACATTCTCCGCATCCATCACATTCCGACTCGTTCCACACGCCGTTTCCGGCAACGATATACGACGTTATTCCTCTTTCAGCATAGGACAAAATATTTTTACCCTGTACTTCATCACAGGCTTTTATGCAACGGAAACATTTTATGCATTTTGACGCATCGTAAGTTAGCACCGGAGAAGAATCATCCACAGGAGCCGGAATCATAGAGCGGATATCAAGAATTGATCGTTTTACTTCTGTTTCGATGTCATATTTTTCTGCCAATTCCATCACTTCATCCCGGTAGGAGCCATCATTTTCAGGATTATATTCCGTTAATAAATACTCCAGTGTGTGTTTGCGTGCCGCTTCGGTTTCCTCATCAAAGGCGATAATTTTCATGCCATCGCTCACAGGAACGGTACATGACATGACGAGCCCTTTTTGTCCTTCAATTTTCACAACACAGACTCGACATGCACCGGTAGGCGAGAGTTTTTTATGATAACATAAATGCGGAATTTTTATTTGGTTATCAAGAGCAACCTGCAATAGATTTTTCCCTTCCTCAGTTTGGATTGTTTTATTATCGATTTGAATTTGAATTTGCTTTGCCATGATGAATTAGATTTTATCTTTAAGGTGTTGATTAAAGCTGGAAATCGGAATAATCGGAGATGCTCCCAAGGGACAAAGTGAGTTTGCCGCAATGTATTCTGCTTCGGATTGCATTTTTTCCAAATGAGCATTGATTGCTACTTTATCAAGGATTTTTATTTCTTGAGCCATCAATGCGAGCTGAGCTGTGCCCACCCGACATGGGATGCATTTTCCGCAGGATTCATGTTTGAAAAACTCCATAATGTCTGCCATGAAATCAAACAAATTTCGGGTCTCATTCAGCACCATAATTGCACCACTTCCCAAAACACCGCCAATTTTTTTCATGCTGTCGTAACAGAGCGAAATATCCAAATGCTTATCTGAGACAAAACTTCCGGCTGCCCCTCCGACCAATACTGTTTTTACGGGAATATCATCTTTCATGCCGCCGGCAATTTCAATTAATACACGCAAACTGATTCCCATTTCGGTTTCATAATTTCCGGGCCGATTTACATCACCGCTGACACTAAATATTTTTGTTCCGGGGGAATTTCCTGTTCCGAATTTACGATACGCATCTGCTCCATTTTCAAGGATAAACGGCATATGAGCAAATGTTTCCACATTGTGTACCAAGGTCGGTTTTTTCCATAAACCATGTTGAGCGGGGAAGGGTGGTTTAATTCGGGGATATCCACGTTTTCCTTCAAGGGATTCAATCAGTGTCAACTCTTCACCACAGAGGTATGAACCGGCACCCAGTCGGATTTCCAAATCCAAATTAAAATCGTCATCTGTATCAAACGATTTTCCTAACCAGCCTTCGGTGTAATAATTATCTAAGGCACGCTGAATTTTTTGTATTGATTCCGTGTATTCCCCTCGAATGTATATAAACCCTTTTGTTGCGCCGATTGCCCAAGCGGCAATCAGCATGCCTTCAATTAGCAAATGCGGATCATTTTCCATAATTGCCCGATCTTTAAAGGTTCCGGGCTCCCCTTCATCAGCATTGCAAATAATATATTTTTGTCCGCAATAGCGACACGTACTTTCATCGGTAAACTTCCCTTTTAATCCGGCTGAAAAACCGGCACCGCCACGCCCACGCAAGCCACTTTCATTAATCGCTTTTAAAACATCAAGCGGTTCCATTTTCAGTGCTTTTCGAAACGCATTTAATCCTCCGGCACGTTCATATTGCGTAAAACTTTCAGCAGCGATTTTTCCTGCATTTTTTAATGCTATTTTCGTTTCAGTCATGATTTTAGGGTTTATTTTGCCTGTAATGATTTAAAATTGAATCGATTTTTTCAGGGGTTAGGTTTACATGCAAATCTTCATTAATCATCATCACGGGAGGTTTATCACAATGGCCGAGACATTCAGAAACTTCGAGCGTAAAACGTTTTTCAGCATCGGTTCCGTTGGTCGGAATATTCAGTGTGGATTGAATCGAATTAAGGATATCCTGACCTCCAAGCATGCGACAAACAGGAGATTTGCAAACACGAATTACATATTTTCCGCGAGGCTTACTGCTAAACATGGAATAATACTCCACCACGCCGTAAATTGCAGCTTTCGTAGTGTTCAGATATTTCGCAATTGCCGCAATATCCGATTCGGAAATGTAAGATTGGGCTGAATGGTTTTGGACATCATGCAAAATCATCAACAAGTTATCAATTGATGCTTCGTGTTTTTTAAGAATATCCTGTATTTGCATATTTTTGTGTTTTTGATAAAATTACAAAAAAAATGACACAGTCGAATTAAAGATTTGACTGATAAAAGCCTGACAAATGTCTATTTTGTGTCTGTCCATAATGTCCGATTTACTCACGATAAGATTTTGTTTTAGCGGTGTTCGTGATACCGCTTCGCTAAATTCTGCGTTACGCTCGTCTGAAAAATCCTCATTCGTCAGCTGACGGAGTAAATTCCGGTATTTTCAGACTTCGCAATCTTGCCAACGAACTTTCTAATACAGACTCTTTACGGTATTGACGGACTCTATTTAGTGTTTACTGACTCTCATATTAGCATTTAACCCGAAAAATTCACCGCAAATAATTAGATGTTAATACCGATTGTGAATCAAAATTGCCGATACAATTCATTTTATACTAATTTGAACTAACCTGCATTATTCATCGCAAAATTAAGCGTATTTAGGTATGCTTGAAATTATCTTTGCACATCTTCAAACCATCTAAACCCTTGAA
>CAYOUD010000095.1:0-10396 GCA_964407055.1 uncultured Bacteroidales bacterium
ACTGCAGCCCATTTTTCTATTAACTCAAATTTGGGGTAATGCAACTTCCTATTATTTTATCAATATGAAAAAACGATTCCTGGGAAAATACCGCATAGACTCTATGCGAAAACAATACTGGAATTATGCATGGCGTCTAAAATCATCTATCTCAATTGACAATTGGAACGTATTTAAACATGGGCGTGGCTATTGGCATAAAAACAATTTTCCCAATCAAACCGTTATTATCCTTTGGAAATCTCCCAAAACAAACGTAATTTTAAGGCCAATTAAAAAATAATAGAATTTTACATATATAATTATCAATTCATGAAGAAGGCATTTGATCCGATCCGGAATTATCAGGAAACCATAAAAAAAGCGGGCTATGTCCCACGAAAAGAAGCAAGTCAGGAAGATTACGACCGCATTGGTTTCATGTCAGGGCTGGAAGTTCACCAGCAATTATTAACCAAACGCAAATTGTTTTGTCACTGTCCCGCAGGTGTTTATAATTCAGATGATGATTACGATGCGGAAATTTTACGTCATATGCGGCCAACACTCTCCGAATTAGGAGAATATGATGGTACTGCACTCATGGAATTCAAGACAAGAAAAAACATCACTTACCGCCTTAACAACGACAGTGCATGTACTTATGATGTGGATGACACCCCTCCTTTTATCATAAATAAAGAAGCATTGGAAATTGCATTGGAAATATCCATGCTATCAAAACTAAATATTGTCGGGGAAGTTCATATTACTAGGAAACAGTACCTTGACGGTTCAATTCCTGCCGGCTTCCAGCGCACTGCTATACTAGGAGTGGAAGGCGTGGTGCCAATTTCAAATAAAGACATTCGACTCATTCAGCTCAGTATTGAAGAGGATTCATGCCGCGAAATTTCCGATATCGGACATGAACGGGTTTACAAAACGGATCGTCTGGGAATGCCGTTAATTGAAACCGTTACTTATCCAGATTGTGTCAACCCAGATGAAGTAAAAGAAACCTGCGATTACATCAGATTCCTCAATCGAAGTACAGATAAAGTTCGTACCGGCATGGGAGCTGCCCGTCAGGATGTGAATGTAAGCTGCAAAGGTGGTAGCCGTGTAGAAATCAAAGGCGTCGCACACACAAAGTGGATACCAGAACTCACACATAACGAAGCATTCCGTCAATGGTCGCTTTTGCTGATTCGTGATGAGCTGAACAAACAATTTAAGAGCAAAGACGAATGGAAAATGGATTACACTCGGCTTGAGTACGATGCGTTTTCCATAAATCACCCGCCAATCAAACTTGCGAAAGCTAACGGAGACCACCTATACGTGGTTAAACTCCCCGGATTCAATGGAATTTTATCACATTTCACACAACCCGGAAAATGTTTCGCGGATGAAATCGCAGATCGTCTGAAAGTAATTGCCTGCATAGAAAAACCAAATATGGTACATACCGAAATGGCAAAACCTGTCATTACCGGTGCAGATTTGGAAATTATCAGCAGCATCATGATTACGGATCAAGAAAAGGATGCATTAGTAATTTTTTGGGCTCCTAAAGATGATGTAAAAACCGCACTTGAAACCATTGAAGAGCGTTGTCAAATGGCATTCGACGGTGTTCCCGAAGAAACCAGAAAATCGTTTGAAGACGGAAGCACAATTTTTGAGCGCGTACTTCCCGGTGCAGATCGCATGTATCCAGACACGGATTCAGCGCCTATTCCGTTAAGCAATGAATATATTGATACCTTGGGAAATCAACTTCCTATTGATGTTTCTGAACGCTTTAAACAACTTCGCGACTGGAAAATCCCGGCAGATACTTATCAATATATTTTAAGAAAAAATTTGGTTCCGGTTATTGAGGATATCATAGAATCTCTGGATTACACACCACAATACATCGGAACTTTCATTGGTCAAACGCTTAAATACGTGGAAGGACATTTCAAGCAGGCAATAGATTTTAATTACAGTCAATTGACATCGATGTTCCGTTTCATTCAGGAAGAAAAACTTGAAAAAGAAATTGCAAAATGGATGCTTTCTCACTTGTATGAGCATCCGAACATGGATTTCCAGTCTATTTTGGAAACCATCAAGTTCAAACGCAGTACAGAGGAAGCCATCATGAAAAACGTTCCTTTATTGATTGAAAAATACAAAAAAGAAGGACGCAAGCAGTGTAAAACTGCTGAGAAAGACTGGATTGCCGGTCAGTTGAGAAAACAAGCCATCGGAAATATGAATATGAAAACGCTGGCAAATAATATTGAGGCATTAAATAAATAAAATCAGAAACAATGAGTGAAGATCTCTTTCAAGGATATAAAGGTGAAGCTTTAGATCTTTTAAAAAAATATCATGTACGTGTCTGGGGACATGCAGTAATTAACACAACACGGGGGAAATTTGAAGGTACAGTTTTGCCGCGTTCAGAAAATGATGATGACAAACACATTGTCTTAAAAATTATTACCGGATACAATGTTGGCGTTGATGTAAGCACAGTTCAGGACATGAAAGAAGCCGGATACAAAAAAGCAAATTACGCCATTCCGGAAAAAGAATTTCCATATACTGAAAACCTTCCGCATGTTAAATTATTCGGTACCGGCGGAACCATTGCATCCCGATTAGATTATCGCACCGGCGCAGTAATTCCGGCGTTTTCACCTGGGGAATTATACGGAGCGGTACCTGAGTTGGCGGATATTTGTAATCTGGATACAGAAAAAGTATTTGCTGTTTTTTCTGAAAACATGGGCCCAAAACAATACATGTCCCTTGCTAAAGCCATCGGTAAAGAAATTGAAAATGGCATTGACGGGATTGTTATTGGTCACGGTACGGATACGCTACACCACACAGGAGCAGCCCTGACGTTTATGTGTCAAAATCTTCCGGTACCTGTTATTTTGGTCGGTTCACAACGTTCTTCTGACCGTCCGAGTTCAGACGCTGCCCTCAACCTCATGCATGCTATGAAAGCAGCTGCCGAATCTGATATTGCAGAAGTACAGGTTTGCATGTTTGGTCCAACATCAGATGAATATGGATTATTACACAAAGGAACCCGGGTGCGCAAAATGCATTCATCTTATCGCTCAACTTTCCGAACAATTGGGGACACTCCGCTTGCAATGATCAGCAGGACAAAAATTACCCCAATCAAGAAAATTTACAATAAACGCAGAAGCGACAAAAATGTCGTTATAAAACCATACTTTGAGGACAAAGTGACCATGCTTTATTATTATCCGGGAATGAGTGCCGATATACTGGACAGCATGGTTGACCTAGGATATAAAGGAATAATAATTATTGGCACCGGTCTCGGACATGTCAACAAGGAGTTATATCCAGCCATTGAACGGGCTCAGAAAAAGGGAGTCCATATGTTCATGACATTGCAAACCATCTGGGGCTACGTTCAAATGTTTGTCTATGATACCGGTCGTGATATGATGGCTAAAGGGATTATCCCACTGGGAAATATGCTTCCTGAAGTTGCATTCATTAAACTTGGCTGGGTACTTGGACAAACCAATGACCATGAAGAAGTAAAAGCTATGATGCTAGAACCAATCAATGATGAAATTACAGAACGAGAACCATATAACGGATATCTAGTTTATCAGGGAGGTGTTCCTGAAGTTGAGGAGTTCATTAAAAAGGTTCATAAATAAAATTCAAAATCGACTTTCGGGTCGATTTTTTTTCAAATTAATAACCCTCCTTTACCTGCATTATTCATCTCAAAATTAAGCGTATTTGCATATGTCAATATATTAAGGGGCCTTCAATGAATAATGCAGGTAAAATACAATAAATATTCAGTGCGTATATAAATATTTATTATATTTACTCATAAATTCAACCGTGGGATAGTTATGCGTTTTTATCAGTTACTCATTTGCTTTGCATTTGTAATCTCTAATGCATTTTTAGGCGTGGCTCAAACAAGTTTCAAACCTGAGCCTTTAAAAATTACAGATGAAACGAATCGGCAACCGGATCATGCCAGTCGATACGTTTGGGGATTTGAAAATTCCGAAAACATCCAAACAATTCAAGGAAATGCCGAGCATGAATTTTCCTGTTTTGGAATCGGTGTGGCACCGTCTGAACCAATAAGTTCTTCTGATATCAGTATCAAGTATCGGATAAACAATGGGTCTTGGATTAAAACCAAACCCGATTTTTCACCTGAAACAATTGCTCGTGATAATTTATACTGGACTGATTTACTTTTCACACCCGATACGAAATCCGGAAAAACAATTGAAATTCAAGCAGAGCTTCCGCAAGGTATCACAATAGACAGTTTGAAACTACATGTTATTAATGTCGATTTTAATGGAAAGTCAACGATTCCAAAAAATGCACCAAAAGCTGGAGCTTGCCCTGCATATCCAACTGTTATCACACGAGCAGTTTAGTTAGATCCATATTATACTCAACCAGCATATACGCCAAGTGTAATATCACCACATCATATTGTGATTCATCATGGAGCTGCTCCTGATACTTATACTGATGGAGCTGCTGTAGTTCGAAGCTATTGGAATTATCATGTAAATTCTCTTGGTTGGTCAGATATTGGATATAATTATTTGACAGATAAATTTGGAAATATTTACAAAGGAAGAATGAATGCAGATCCTCAAAATCAAGACTGTCGTGGTGCTCATGCTGGTGCATCAAATAATGAATCGATTGGTGTGAGCTTTCTTGGAAATTCTGATGTGACAATTCCTACTGAAGCGCAGCTTGATGCAACAGCTGAATTTATGGGTTGGTGGTTTAATGTTAGGGGATACGACCCAACAGCATCTGCAAATATTACATTGCAAAGTGGAGGAACAGCCTCTGTTCCTAGGATTTGTGGCCATAAGGATGTGAATATTGGTGGAACAGATTGTCCTGGAGTTGCATTATATGCTGATCTTGCAGATTTGAGAAATAGAACGAATGCAGTAATAAATGCTTGCAACTCTTTGTATATTTATGGAACTTCTGATTCTGATTTTATAGATGGTGTTCAGCTAGCCTGCATTATTCATCGCAAAATTAAGCGTATTTGCATATGTCAATATACTAACATTTTAAAGCCTAAAAACAATTAATAGTTTACACCTAATTTTAGGTATGCTTGAAATTATCTTTGCACATCTTCAAACCATCTAAACCCTTGAAATATAAAAATATGACTGCGGGTTTAGATGATTTAAATCTGCACAAAGGGAATTCCATGAATAATGCAGGCTAGATGGTGAAGCTGCTGCTGATATCTCAAATACTTCGACAGGTGCTTTGGATGGACCATCATATAACGATTATTCAGGCACACATTCAGCGGACTTAATCCCAGACCATTCTTATTCTCTTGTAATCACAAATGGTAACTATGGTGACGAAACTTTAGCGGCTTGGTTCGATTATGATGATGATGGTAGTTTTGAACTTAGCGAAAAAATCGGAGAAGTCTTTAATGTTGATGCTGCAGGAGTTGTCTCTTTAGATTTTACTGTTCCTCTAGCAACTCCAACAGGAAGCATAAAAATGCGTGTACGATCTGTTTGGTCAGATGTTGATATAGATGCTACCACGGTTTAATTTATGAGTAAATATAAGCCAACAGGAAGCCCCCGAATTAGACGCAACTCATGATAATTCAACGATTAAAATACTGGGTGTATATCCAAACCCAACATATGCCCCGCTCAATGTTTTAATAGAAACTAATGAAGCAAAAACAATCTTATATCAGGTATTGAATCAAACGGGACACATTGTATTGAATGGTTTGCATCATGCTGCCGGTGGACAAACTGAATTTACGATTGATATGAGTGCTTATGCAAATGGAGTTTATATTTTAGTGTTAACAGACAAAGCATATAGCGTAAGGCATAAAGTAATAAAATCGCGATAACGCAAATGTTTTCATCTGGGTTCGTCTGTTTTCAAGCACAAAAACCTATTACAGAACACAAATAAAGTGCAAAAAATTACTTACTTTTGTGAACACATTAAAATTCAATCAGTTATGAAAAGAGACAATATTGTATTTGATATTATTGCAAAAGAAAGAGCCCGCCAAGAACATGGAATTGAGCTAATTGCATCAGAAAACTTCGTTAGTAATCAAGTGCTTGAAGCCATGGGATCTGTAATGACCAATAAATATGCCGAAGGTTATCCCGGCAAACGTTATTATGGTGGTTGCCAATTTGTTGACCAAACAGAACAGCTCGCTATTGATCGTTTGAAAGAATTATACGATGTTGAATATGCAAACGTTCAACCTCACTCAGGAGCACAAGCAAATGCAGCAGTATTTTTAGCTTGTTTGAAACCGGGCGACACATTTATGGGTTTGGATTTATCACATGGTGGACACCTGACTCACGGTTCACCCGTAAACATGTCCGGAATTTTATTCAAAGCAGTATCATACGGTGTTAGCGAAGAAACTGGTCGTGTAGATTACGATCAGATGGAAAAAGTGGCTTTGGAAGAAAACCCAAAACTCATTATCGGTGGTGCATCTGCATACAGCCGTGAATGGGATTACAAACGCATGCGCGAAATTGCAGACAAAGTAGGAGCATTGTTAATGATTGACATGGCACATCCTGCAGGACTAATTGCTGCCGGGCTACTCGACAATCCAACCAAATACGCTCATATTGTCACCTCAACAACTCATAAAACCTTGCGTGGTCCACGCGGAGGAATTATTTTGATTGGTAAAGATTTTGAAAATCCATGGGGAAAAGCCACAAAAAAAGGCGTAATCCGTAAAATGTCATCATTAATTGATTCTGCTGTATTTCCTGGAATGCAAGGTGGACCACTGGAACATGTTATCGCTTCGAAAGCTGTCGCTTTTGGAGAAGCTTTAAGTCCTGAATTTAAAGCCTATCAAAAGCAAGTATTGAAAAATGCACAAGCAATGGCAGAAGCATTCATTAAACGTGGATACAAAATCATCAGTGACGGAACAGACAATCACTCCATGTTAATCGATCTTCGCACAAAAGTACCGGAATTAACCGGCCGTCAGGCGGAAGACACACTTGTAAAGGCAGACATCACGATTAACAAAAACATGGTGCCTTTCGATCATCGATCACCCTTCAAAACATCAGGACTTCGTGTCGGAACTCCTGCAATTACAACCCGCGGACTGAAACCAGAACACATGGATCCTATTGTGGAAATGATTGACAAAGTGATTATGAACATTGAAAACGAAGATAAAATTGAAAGCATCATCACTGAAGTACGTAATGAAGTGAATGCATTTATGAAGCCGTTTCCATTGTTTGCAGACTAAACAAAAAATATAAACACATTAAATCCGTTACATACCCAGTAGCGGATTTTTTTAACGCTGTTGAAAACTATTTCATACTTCAGCATAAAATATATTTTTTATCCACCTGTATTTTTTGTATTTTAACATCGTATTTAAACATTAACCTTAAACTAGATAAATTATGAAAAAATCAATTCAATTAATTAGTGTAGCAATTATGCTGCTTTTTATTGTCAGTTCCTGCGAAAAACAGCCGGCACACATGAATGTAATTCCCGGCGACGCTTTTGGTGTCATGCTTATTAATCCCGGAGATTTTGACAGAGAAAAAGCTGCCGAACAAATCCAATCCAATGAAGATTACAAAGAAACCATGAAAGAATTGCAGGAGGAAAATGAAGAAATGGCAAAAATCCTTGAAGATTTCATCAAAGACCCTTCATCAATTGGTGTTAATACAGAAAGTGAAATGTATCTTTTTGTTGCTCCTTTAGATAAAAACATGATTGTCGGAATGGTCATGGAAATGAAAAAGCCATCCCAATTCGAGGAAGTTCTAAAGAAAATTGCAAAAGAAATGGAAATGCCTGTAGAAATCGAAGATGCAGATGGTTTCCAAAAAATCGCTTTCCCGAATGGGAATGGCATCGTAATTTGGGATAGCAAAACCATCCTTGTAATCGGCTCAGATAGTGAAATTGATGCTGAAAAAGAAGCGAAAAAACTGCTAAACCAAAAAGCATCAGAAAGTATCAGCCAAAATAAAGATTACATGGACTTTTATGCCAATCGCCTTGGCTTAAATTTCTGGATGACTTCGAGCATCGACAATCTGAAAGAAGAAATGCAAATGCTTGAAAGCATGCTTGGCATAAAACTTAGTAAAAACTTTGCACACCTTCACTTTGGATGGGACGACAAAATCGGAGAATTTACTATGACTTTCAAATTGCGTGTAAATGAAGAAATTCGCAACATGGATCCTGAAGAAATCATGAAACTCATTGAAGATTCAGAATTAGACAAAAAGCTCCCGATGCTTTTTGGACAAAATAAAGCGTATGGATATGATATCGAAGAAGATTACTCTGATGAATATCTTGATGACTTCGGTGAAGCCACAGAAGATTTTTCTGAAGAAGATTTAGAAAAACTATATAAAGAACTGGAAGCAGAACTCGAAGAAGTTGAGGAATAATTAATGCATATTCACTTACAACAAATTATCCCTTTCCCGTTGCAGGACATGAATCATGAAAAATCTGCAATTTGGGGAAGGGATTTTTCCTTTAAATCTGGGAAAACATATGGCATATTTGCACCCTCCGGAATGGGAAAAACCAGCCTGATAAGCATACTATACGGATTGCGCAATGATTTTCACGGGAGTTTTTTCATTGGAAAAGATTCCTCTGACACATTAAAGACTACTGATTGGATGAATTTGCGAAGACGTCAGCTTTCACTTTGTCCGCAAGGTTTATGGCTTTTTGATGATTTGAGTGCTTTAGAAAATATTCAACTAAAAAATTCACTCACACATCACAAAACAGAAAAGGAAATTCAAAACATGCTGCAACATGCAGGAATGGCTGAACATCAGCACAAGAAGGCAGGCATCTTATCTTACGGACAAAAACAACGCATTGCAATTATCCGAGCCCTTTCTCAGACATTTCACTTTATATTGCTGGATGAAGCTTTTAGTCATCTTGACAAGGAGAACAAACACAAGATGTGGGAACTTATTCGAACGGAAGCAGCACAGCAATCTGCCGGCATTATTCTAACAAGCCTTGGAGGTGAAACTCTCCACAGCGACATTTCCATAAGCTTATGATTTGGAAAATACTAAAAAGTGAATTTAAACAATGGCAGCTAATCGGAGTCATTACGGTGATGCTACTTGGATTCAGTATAATTTTACTGGCAGCAAGATTTTATACTGACATCCGACCCATGTTTCGCGGCAGCGATTTGTGGCAACATGAGCACATTATCATCAGCAAAAAAATATCGCAACAAAACACAGCTTCTCAACTTCTGGGAAAAGGAGAAAAACCAAGTTTTAGTGACAAGGAAATTAAAGCGCTGGAAGCACAACCATTTATAAAATCGCTGGCAGTTTTTACTTCAAGCAGTTTTGAAGCCTCTGCACATACTGACGGAAATTTGCTCGGCGGATTTTATACCGAATTGTTTTTCGAATCGGTCCCGTCAAAATACATCGATTTAAAAGATGAAAACTGGACATGGTCAAGCGATAGCGAATTTATCCCCATCATTCTGCCAAAATCTTATTTAAACATATACAATTTCGGATTTGCGACATCCCAAAATTTACCGCAAATCACGGAAAAAGCTGCATCATCTATTCCTTTCCGAATTCAAATCCGGGGAAACCGAAAAATCAAAAATTATAAGGCACGCATTGTCGGATTTTCAGACAGGCTAAATACCATTCTTGTCCCTCAGGAATTTCTGGATTATGCAAACCCGAAGTATGGGCCCAAAGAAGTTCCTGTCTCACGCATTGTATTGCTTACGCCTGACCCGTCAGACCCGGAATTACTCAACTATATTGAATCGAACCAATACGATTACAACAAAGAGCAACTCAACAACGGAAAAGCCCGCATGTTGCTAAATACTGCCACGGCAATTGTAATTATTACAGGCCTAATTATCAGCGCACTGGCTTTATGGCTTTTCATTCTCAGCTCACAATTGTTGCTGCAAAGAAACCGACATAAAATTGAAAAATTAAAAGCGTTAGGTTTTAACACTTCGCAAATTATTAAACCCTTTGTCAGGATATCTCTAATTGTCACTACCGCAGTATTTTTATTAAGCCTTATCCCCTACTTTCTGGTGAGTGCGGCGTATCGCTCTGCATTGCAAGCTTTACTTCCGGAAGCAACAGTACATCACAGCCTTATTTTACTTATCGGTTTTGTTTTTATTATAACACTGAGCGGATTTAACTTGCTGATAATAAGAAAAAAGCTTAGCCGAATTTAACCCGAAAAATTCACCGCAAATAGTTAGATGTTAATACCGATTGTGAAT
>CAYOUD010000096.1:0-10308 GCA_964407055.1 uncultured Bacteroidales bacterium
AGTTGTATTCACTTCTTAAGAAAGACATTGGTTTGATTCCTCAATTAAATAGTGTAAAGATCCCTTCGTATATTGATATATGCAAATACGCTTAATTTTGCGATGAATAATGCAGGTTAAAGTCCTATTGGAATTTCACCTCAAATGCCGTATTTTAGCTAAAATTTAATTTCATGAACAATTTACACATACAATCCATTGCAGAACAGCTGAATTTACAGCCAAAATTTGTCAAATCCTGTCTTGATTTATTGCAGGAAGGGGCTACCATCCCTTTTATCAGTCGCTATCGTAAAGAAAGAACCGGCAGTATGACTGAGGTAGATGTTGAGAATGTGAAAAATGCTCAGGAACGTATCGTTGCACTCGAAAAACGAAAAGAAAGCATTTTGAAATCTATCGACGAGCAGGAATTGTTAGATGAAGTCTTAAAAACAAAAATCGAAACATGTGATAACCTTACGGAGTTAGAAGATATCTATTTGCCGTATAAGCCTAAACGCAAAACTCGTGGTAGTATTGCAAAGGAAAAAGGGCTTGAGCCGCTGGCAAAGATTCTTATGAGTCAAAATGAGACAGATATTGAGACTCGTTCGTGTCAGTTTTTGAATGATGAGGTTGATTCGGTTGAGGATGCGCTGCAGGGTGCCCGGGATATTATCGCAGAATGGATAAATGAAAGCGCTCATGCCAGAAATGCGATGCGTCGTTTGTTTCAGCGCTATGGTTTTATTGAATCCCGTCAGGTAAAGAAAAAAGCGGAGGAAAATCCGGAATCTGCTGCCAAATACAGTGATTATTTTGAGTTTGCTGAACCCATTCGGAAAGCTGCAGCTCATCGTATTCTGGCGATCCGTCGCGGTGAAACAGAAGGATTTCTGCGGGTGCATGTTGCGCCTGAAAGCGATGATGCGTTGGAACAATTGTACCGGATTTTTGTCAAATCAAAATCTGCTGCATCACATCAGGTTCAACTCGCTGTTGACGATTCCTACAAACGTTTGCTTAAGCCCGCCATGGAAACTGAATTTAAAGCATTGTATAAAGAAAAAGCTGATGAGGAATCCATTCGGGTTTTTGCTGAAAATCTAAAGCAGCTTTTAATGGCACCGCCTTTAGGGCGAAAAGCCGTGTTGGCCATTGATCCGGGATTTCGCACAGGATGCAAGATTGTATGTCTGAGTTCGGTGGGTGAGCTGCTGCATAATGAAACTATTTATCCTCATCCGCCTAAGCGGGATATAAAAACAGCAAAGAAAAAAGTTTCTAGTTTAGTGGATGCTTACAAGATAGATGCCATTGCAATCGGAAACGGAACTGCCAGTCGAGAAACCGAAACTTTTATTAAAACAGTAAGTTTCTCGCGCGATGTGTTAGTTTTCATGGTGAGTGAAAACGGAGCATCCATTTATTCCGCATCGGCAGTTGCTAGAGAAGAATTTCCGCAATATGATATTACAGTCCGTGGATCGGTGAGTATTGGTCGGCGTTTGATTGATCCGCTTGCTGAGCTTGTTAAGATTGATCCTAAATCCATTGGTGTGGGGCAATATCAGCACGATGTCGATCAGAAAAAATTGCAGGAAAGCCTTGATCGA
Source organism: uncultured Bacteroidales bacterium (assembly GCA_964407055.1). Classification (GTDB taxonomy): domain Bacteria; phylum Bacteroidota; class Bacteroidia; order Bacteroidales; family ML635J-15; genus JAQIBY01. The sequence continues at coordinate 1,599 of CAYOUD010000096.1, forward strand.
GTTGTGGAAAGCTGTGTGAATGCTGTTGGAGTTGATGTAAATACCGCTTCTCGTCATTTATTGACCCATGTGAGTGGGCTGGGATCAAAATTGGCGCAAAATGTGGTGGATTTCCGTACTGAAAATGGTGGAATAAAGCGTCGGTCTGAGTTGAAAAAAGTGAAGCTGATGGGAGATAAGGCTTTTGAGCAAGCTGCCGGATTCTTGCGGGTGAAAAATGGCAAGGAATTGCTTGATGACAGTGCAGTGCATCCTGAAGCCTATGCTTTGGTTCATAAAATGGCTGCTGATGCCGGAAAACCTGTTCAGGAGTTTATCGGAAACGCTGAAGCAATCAAATCCATCCGAAAGGAAGATTATGTGACGAATATATTTGGATTGCCAACCATCAATGATATCCTGGAAGAACTGGCAAAACCCGGATTGGATCCACGGCCTCCGATTAAAGTTTTTACCTTTTCGGAAGCGGTTCGGAAAATGGAAGACCTGCAAGCCGGCATGAAATTGCCCGGTATTGTGACAAATCTGACACGTTTTGGTGCCTTTGTGGATGTTGGTGTTAAGCAGGATGGTTTGATTCACATCTCAAATATGGCAGACCGCTTTATTTCTGACCCGGCAGAAATTGTGAAATTGCATCAGCATGTGATTGTTGAGGTGCTGAATGTGGATGTTGCAAGAAAGCGGATTCAGTTTAAATTGTTGAAAACTGACGCAGAGGTTTTTTAGCCTGCATTATTCATGGAATTCCATTTGTGCAGGTTAGATGTATTTCGCAAATGCGATTTTTTCTGTAACTTTGCAACATTAGAAAAAAAATTATGCGATTTGATGAAATAATACAAGATGATGCCTTGATAGATGCCATCGCTTACATGGGTTTTACTGATGCGACAGAGATTCAAGTGTATGCAATTCCTTTGATTTTGAAACAATCAGATTTGATTGCATGTGCCCAAACCGGGACGGGGAAAACAGCCGCATTTGTTATTCCATTGCTAAGCTTATTGCGCAACCAAAATCTTGATGCAAAGGGCGTTAAAGCCTTGATTGTTGTGCCTACCCGTGAGTTGGCCGTGCAGATTGATCGTGAAATTCAGGGAATCGCCTACTTTTTAGATTTAACATCCATCGCTATTTATGGTGGTGGTGACGGCTCAGGTTGGGATACAGAACGACGTGCTTTAACTGATGGAATTGATATTGTGGTTGCAACGCCGGGTCGTCTGCTTTCTCATTTAAAACTGGGTGGTGTGAAATTTTCAAATTTACGTCATTTTATCTTGGATGAGGCAGATAAAATGCTGGACATGGGGTTTCTTGAAGATATATTGAAAATCAATACATATCTTCCGGATAAGCGTCAAACACTAATGTTTTCAGCCACGATGCCACCAAAAATCCGGCAATTAACCAGGAAATTGCTTCATAAGCCTGAGGAGCTCAATTTTAATCTGTCTAAGCCGGCAGAAGGTGTTGATCAGCGCGTTTATCCGGTATTAGAGAAACATAAATTGCCTTTAATTGAACATATTTTATCTGAAGCACAATACGAGCGGGTTTTGATTTTTACCGCAACCAAGCTGAAGGTGAGGGAGGTGGTACGTGCCCTTAAACGGACAAAACTGAATGTTGAAGGCGTATCCTCAGATCTTGAGCAAAATGAGCGCGAAGAAATTTTACGGCAATTTAAAGCCGGAAATCTAAGGGTGCTTGTTGCTACCGATGTCTTGAGTCGCGGAATTGATATTAAGAATATTCATCTCATTATCAATTATTCGGTTCCCAATGACGCTGAAGATTATGTGCATCGTGTTGGTCGAACTGCAAGGGCCGATAAAACTGGTGTCGCTGTAACAATGGTAACTCCGGATGAGATGCGTAGTTTTGATCAGATTGAGCGGCTTATTGAAACCAAATTAGATAAGTTGAAATTACCTTTCGCTCCTGATGAAACACCGTCGTGGATTGATTCATCCGTAAAGAAACGCAAAAAATACAATGATAAATCAGCTAAAAATCGCGGGAACGGGAATAAAAAGAGGTACCGGAAAAATTAACAAGGAATCCACTGATGTTTGTTAGTCACGTATTTAGTTGTATTCATCCACAATTATGCTTGCTATTCGCTGAAGTAAACTCTATTTTATTTGTTTTATTCATCAATGTGGAATCGATGTTCATCACTTATCTATTACCATTCGTCAAAGCAAATTGGATTATGAAATATTTGATTGTATTTTTATTTTTTAATAAAGTCACAACAAAATATGAAAACAGCCAATACCATGATTAAAGCTATTACGTCTTGCTGTGGTAATTTGTTGGTTTTGTTGAGGTTTTATTTAAATGTTTTTAAACGAGATTTATTGCAGTTACAAAAAAAATTTTGTGCTGTACCCGATATTTCCACACTTCTGTGTGGGAAAATGAAGCTTAGTCAGCGTGGTGAATTCCTTAGGGAAATGAGTCTCCTGAATTAAGCGTGCTTTTTCTGTTGTGGCTTAACCCGGAGTGTGGCGCTCCGGGTTATTTTTTTGAAAAACATGCTCATATTTGGTTTTATGTTATTGTTTTATTTAGATTTGGGCAGTTGAAATTTACATAAATAAGAAAGTCTTAATTGTTGATCTCATTTAAGAATCATTTTGAAAAACAGACATAATTGTGAGTAAACTACGTGTTATCAAAGATTATGACAAGCTTGATCTGAACATAATTGAACAGATTAAACTAACTTATCCTGAGGGTTTTATACAGCACCTGATTACCTTTACCAATCGTGAGGGGAAACTGGTAAGTGCATTGCCGTTTGAAACAGAAGATAAAATTTATCTGGTAAGGATGAATCAGGAAGAAGCTTCTATCATTATTGATTTGGATGACGATTATGACGATTCCGGATTTCTTAAAGATGAAATTAAAGAGGAGTTTGAAAACAAGTATGACCTAGCGGATGATGAATTTGATGAGGACGATGACGAATAAAAAATCGTTTCTATAACTCTGAATAGTTAGGCATTACTTTTAAAAAACTAATCTTATTTTCTTCCCCGATTCTGCAAATATAGTGGGATAATCCATTACTGACAAATAAATACGGAACATGAAAATGCAAATTGTATTCTGCAATTTGTTGAAAAACTTCCTGACTAATTTTTACTTCAGGAGCTTTACATTCAATCAAAACAATGGGGTTTCCCTGTTTATCGGCGATTAAAGCATCGTAGCGTCTACTAAGTCCATTAATGTGAATCGCTTTTTCCACGGAAATTAGTCCTGCAGGCACCGATTTTTCCTTTATGAAATATTGAATTAAATGCTGTCTGACCCACTCTTCTGGTGTGCAAAGAATAAATTTTTTGCGAATTGTATCAAAAATAAAAATATGATTATCACGTTTTTCAAATCGAAATTTGTATTTTGGAAGATTAAGTTCCTGCATTATATTATTTTTGTACAAATTTAATGATTATCATTAAAATAAACGGATAATGAAAACAAAACAAGAAATCGTTGAAAATTGGTTGCCCCGCTATACGCAAACGCCGCTTGATAAATTTGGTGAGTATGTATTATTGACAAACTTTCAATTGTATGTTGATATGTTTGCCAGAAAGTACGATGTTTCGATTACGACAGATGCAAATATGCCAACCGCATCAGCCAATGGGGTTACCATTATTAACTTCGGGATGGGAAGCCCGAACGCCGCAACAATTATGGATTTACTTGCTGCCGTGCATCCGAAGGCTGTTTTGTTTCTTGGGAAATGTGGCGGACTCAAAAAGAAAAATCAACTTGGTGATTTAATCCTTCCCATCGCTGCAATACGCTCCGAAGGAACATCGGACGATTATTTACCACCGGAGGTTCCTGCTTTGCCGGCGTTTATGTTGCAGCGTGCTGTTTCAACAAGTATCCGTGATGCAAAACGGGATTACTGGTCAGGTACTGTGCTAACTACCAACCGTAGAGTTTGGGAATACGATGAACGATTTAAAAAGTATCTTAAAAAAACTCGCGCCATGGCTGTGGATATGGAAACTGCTACGATTTTCATTACCGGCTTTGCGAACGGAATTCCTTCGGGAGCCCTTTTGCTGGTTTCTGACCAACCGATGATTTCTACTGGTGTGAAAACGAATGAAAGCGACCAGAAAATTACTGAAAAATATGTCGGTGATCATATCAATATTGGAATCGAATCCCTGCGAATTATTCGCGACGAAGGACGCTCAGTTAAGCACTTGCACTTTTAGTCTAATTCGCTTTCTGAATAATATTTTATCATTCTAACTAAAACATCTTGGCAAACAGGGCAAAAGTCGGCATTATTGCTTTTCATCCTACAATTCCTGACAGGACGATATACTCCTTTACTTAAATATCTTGCGCCTTCAAAAACTCCAATACTTTCGTCATAAGCTTTAGTGTCAGGGGTTGGAATCGGAATTGTGTCAAGCATCATGTGTTTCCACTTTTTGTCAAATTTTACCAGATTTGTTATGTTCGGTTCTATTAATTCATTACTTAAATCGGGATGTTCAACATAAGCAGTCGATGAGGTGTAGTATTCATCTGCCAAGCCCCCAAAGGCATGTCCAAATTCATGTGTGAGTACAACCTCTGATAAAAAATGGGCTGAACTAACTACCGAAAAATGATTGAACACGCCGCCACCGCCATATTTGTCTGTATTGACAAGAATTATTATCTGGTCATGCGGAACATTGTTAAGGATATCCATGCTTTGATGATATGACAATGTTGTAAGGTATCGCTCGCTGCCAAATGTGTAAAATCGGCTGTTTGCCGCAGTTTCTTTCCAGATGTTTTCTCCAGGCAAATCGGTTCCACTTTCCTTTGATGCCGATTTTACCGCATAAAAATTGAATTTATCTTTATACGCATTGAATGGAGCTGTATTCAGGAAATGTTGTGTCATCCGATTTGCGTCATTCATGAATTTATCTATCTCATCTTCAGTGTACCCTTCGGCGATAATGGCAATGTCAACCGCTTTTTGAAAATTGCCGTCACCAAAAATTAATTCAAAATCGGTTTCGTGATGGGGGATTTCGGTTTCGGTTTCTTCCGGCTCAAAATAAGTTTCCCAGATTTTTTCAAAGTTGCCGAGATGTTCCTGATATAGAATTTCTATGTGAACTCCAACTTTTGGATAGGGAATATGCAGCGTTTCTTCAAAAACACGATTCCTATAAGGTGCTTCTTTGGTATCTTGCCACTCTTCAAACATGGTTTCAAAAGGCCTTGTAAAAAGCAAATTAGAATTTTCCCTGTGGCTAACTTGCAAGATGTAAGTCGCATGCAGCTGCTCGGGTAGTAAATCATTTTTTGGACCGCTGTATGGGGTTTCCCGAACAAAGCGTTTTAAACTGTAACTTTCAGTGCTGTCTGTTCCGAAATGATATAAATCCAGACGAAGCCTGTCTTCTGTGAAGTATTCATTGTAGGCTTGTGCGAGTAGTGTCGAAAAACTCCCAAATACAACGATGATTGTAAGTATTTTTTTTATCATAACATGCCATGTTAGTTAAAGGCTAAAATAATGAAAAAATGTAAAAGAAGAATGATTTTTTGAATAAGAGTTTATGCTGTTGGAAAGTTTACTGAATTAACCCGCATTATTCATGCGATTCGCATTGTGTCGATGCGAGACGTCGAAACTTGCAGATATATTACAATATTTATTCACATTTGTGGGATATTTATGGGTGTTCGTGATCTAAAGATTCAAGCGTTTTACAACGAAGCAGATACGCAAAGATAATTGCAAGCGACTCTCAATTTTGGGTGTTAAATTATCCAAGAGAATAAGTCGTATTTGCTTAATAATGATATAGCTACAGATTATTTGTATTAAACGTGGTGAATAATGCGGGTTAACCTGTCAAATACCAACAAGTTTTATTATATTCGCCTCACTAAAAGCTAAAATTATGAAAGAGAATCTCGGATTTCTTATTGAAAAGTGGTTAATGGATGTAGGGCTGGGTTTCAAGTTTGCAGAGATTTTATCCGTTTTTGTTATTCTGATTGCGATTGCTGTTCTTGGATGGCTTGTGGACTTACTGACTAAACGAATTCTGCTGAACTTTTTGACACGATTAATTCGTCGGACAAAAACGCTGTGGGATGATATTTTGCTAGAAAAGAAAGTATTTATGCGGGTTTCACATTATGCCCCTGCAGTTTTGGTTTTACTTACGATAGAATTTGCTTTCCCGAAGGTTCCGGTACTCACGAATTTGATTGAAAAAGGAGCCATTATTTATATGCTTGTTTTGAGTGTTTTGGTGGTGAGTTCATTTTTTAATGGTGTCAATGAGATATATGATAGAACAACAGGTAAAGCTCGCGGGACAAGTATTAAAAGCTATATTCAGGTATTGAAAATCTTCACCTATTTTGTTTTTGGAATTGCGATATTGGCTATTTTGCTGAATAAAGAGCCTGCTGTTTTTGTTGGAGGATTGGGTGCTATGGCTGCAGTATTGATGTTGATTTTCAAAGATTCTCTACTTGGATTGGTTGCTGGAATACAAATTTCAGCAAACGATATGGTGCGACTTGGCGACTGGATTTCAATGCCAACACATAATGCCGATGGTACGGTAATAGAAATTACGCTTAATACCGTCAAAGTTCAAAACTGGGACAAAACAATTGCAACTATTCCAACTTATGCGCTGGTTTCTCAGAGTTTTAATAACTGGCGAGGGATGGAAGAATCCGGTGGACGACGAATTAAACGAGCATTGTATCTGGATATGAATTCTGTGCATTTTGTCAACGATGAAGAGCTGAAAAAAATGACCCAGAATGAAATAGTTAAAAAAATTATTGAAAAGAAAACAGCGGAAGGAATGAAAATTACAAATTCCGGAATTTTCCGTGATTATGTGGCTACATATCTAAAATCACGTGATGATATTAACTTGGAAATGACATTTCTGGTACGTTTACTTCAACCTGAATCAAAAGGATTGCCATTAGAGATTTATGTGTTTAGTAAAGTTCAGGCATGGGCTGATTATGAAGCAATTCAGGCTGAAATTGTCGATCATTTGTTGGCTACGATTCCGGAGTTTAATTTGCGTATTTATCAGGAACCGAGCGGTCGGGATATTGCACAGCTAAAGGCCTAACTGAGAAAAACATGCTTTTGCGGCATCTGTCCAATGTGGGATGTGATGCTCAAATGTATTCTCAAATTTTGCTTTGTTTAATACTGAATAAAATGGTCTCCTTGCAGGTGTTGGAAATTTTTCCGTCGTAATCGGGTTTATCTGGCAGTCAAGTTTGGCTTCATCCATAATCCATTGAGCAAAATCGTACCAGGAGCAAACCCCTTGATTTGAAAAATGATAAATTCCTGTTACCCATTTATTTTCTGTTTGATAGTCTTGAAGAATCCGTATAATTCCTTCTGCGAGTGAACCAGCATAAGTTGGAGTGCCGGTTTGGTCGAAAACGACATTTAATTCCTCACGTGCTTTCCCTAATTTCAACATGGTTTTTAAAAAATTTTCACCAAATTCTGAGTACAACCATGAGGTTCTCAGAATTATTGCATCGGACAAGCTGTTGCGCACGGCAATTTCTCCAGAAAGCTTTGTTTGTCCGTATGCTGAAATCGGCTTGCAGCGATCTGTTTCAACATAGGGTTTGTAGTGTCTCCCGTCAAATACATAATCGGTGGAAATATGAATCATTTTGCAGTTGGTTTTCTGACATTGTAACGCAAGTTTATAGCTGGCAATATGATTGACTTTGTGTGCGATTTTTTGCTGTGATTCTGCTTTATCTACTGCTGTATATGCCGCACAATGAATCAAAACATCAGGTGTGTGTTGTTTGAAAAAATCTTCTACGGCATCATCTTGAGTAATATCCAGTTCATCAATATCTGTAAAAAACCATTCGGACTGAATGGAGTTAGCAATTTTTCTCAGGCTTTGTCCTAATTGTCCGTTTGCTCCGGTTACTGCAATTTTCATGATCCTAATTTTTTGTAAAGATATTGAAATCTGACGATTTTCAAAGAAAATTGCGCTATTTCCCATCTGAATGAAATGGCTAACTTTGCAGCAAAATAAATTATCATGTCAGAGAAATTGAATGAAGAACAAAAGGAGCTTGTTAAACAATTATTATCGAATGATGCGGTTGTGCTTAAGGAAAGTTTGATTAAAATCCGGGAATCAGGTAGTGTGCTGATGTTTTCTATGGTTTTTGATTTGTATCAACGCAACGTTTCGAGAGATGTTCAGGAGGCAATTCTTAAGTTAGTGATGGATGTAAAAGATAAGGCTGCTGCTCCTTATATTGCTGAAGCTTTGGCATCACGAAAGTGGGAGACAGGCCTCTCGGAGTTATTGGCAGCGATTTGGCAATCAGGGCTGGATTATGGCGTATATTTGCCTGTTTTCCTTCCATTTGTTCAATCTTCAGATATGAATGTTACAATGGAAGCGTTAACATGCATTGAGGAATTCTTTTTTAATGAATCGGTTGCAAACAGAGAGATAATTCGCGGAGATCTTAAACAAATTGCACTAGATTCAACAGGGCATCACAGGGATTTAGTCATGATATATCTGAATAACTTGAAATAACTTCAAATTCCCCAACCTCCAACCTCCAACCTCCAACCTCCAACCTCCAACCTCCAACCTCCAACCTC
>CAYOUD010000097.1:0-10256 GCA_964407055.1 uncultured Bacteroidales bacterium
TTTTAACCCGGGAAATTCATGCCATTCCCCCAAATTTGAGTTAATAGAAAAATGGATTGCAGTAAGGCAAAATTTTAATCAACAGCACCTTATGTTATGACACTTTAAAATCAAAAACTCCGGTATCCCCGATTTTCGGGAGTAAATAATGCCGATGTAGAATCAAAGCTGATACAAGAAATTAAATGAATTGTATCGGCAATTTTGATTCACAATCGGTATTAACATCTAACTATTTGCGGTGAATTTTTCGGGTTAAGTTTCCCACAAAAAAGAAGGCGGAATAACAACTAGCATTGTTACCCCGCCGGGATTCATAACCTAAGCTAAAATCCATAACGAATTTAATGGTGTTTTACTGACTAATAATTGGCATTTGTCATGTAATGTTATAAAACATGCGCCTTATCTTATTTCTCCAATGCCTTGTCGGATTATTTCATATTCACCATTTTCGCATTGAATCACGGTTGAAGGAACATTATTTCCATACCCACCATCTATAACACAATCCACTAAATTCTGAAAATCCTCGTAAATGAGCTCAGGGTCACTGGTGTATTCCAGGATTTCATCATCATTTTTTAGTGATGTCGTTAAGATAGGATTTCCCAACTCATGGACAATTTCACGAATGATGTTGTTGTCAGGAACACGAATTCCTACATGTTTTCGATTTGATTTCAGAATTTTTGGCACTTTCGACCCCGATTCCAGAATAAAAGTAAACGGACCGGGTAAATTGCGTTTCATCAGTTTAAACGTCTGATTATCAATAGGGGTTGTGTATTCTGCAATTTGAGAAATGTCATAACAAATAAATGAGAATCGAGCTTTTTTTGCGTTCATTCCCTTGATTCTGGCAACTCGCTCAACGGCTTTGGGCTTGGTGATATCGCAGCCAATACCATAAACCGTATCGGTTGGGTAAATAATTACCCCGCCTTTTTCCAAAATGTCAACCACATCTTTGACTTGTTTTGGATTTGGATTCTCATTATATAATTTGATATACATAATTTAACCGTTCAATTTATTATAATCCTCAAGGAATTTTTTCAAGCCTGAGTCAGTGAGTGGATGTTTCAATAGTCCGAGAATTGCATTCAACGGACAAGTTGCAACATCTGCACCAGCTTCAAGACACTGAATAATGTGCATTGTATGACGAATTGATGCTGCCAAAACCTGCGTTTCAAAACCATAATAATTGTACATATCCACAATCTGACGAATTAATTCAACTCCGTCTGTGGAAATGTCATCCAAACGTCCGATAAAGGGAGATACGTAAGTTGCTCCTGCTTTTGCTGCTAACAGTGCCTGTCCTGAAGAAAAAACAAGCGTGCAGTTTGTTCGGATATTTTTACTGCTCAGATATTTTATCGCCTTGATGCCATCTTTAATCATCGGAACTTTTATTACAACCTGAGGATGTAATTTTATCAGTTCTTCTGCTTCAGCAATCATACCGTCAAAATCGGTAGAAATCACTTCAGCACTTACATCTCCATCTACAATTTCGCAGATTGCTTTGTAATGATTGTGAATATTTTCCTTTCCGCTGATGCCTTCTTTAGCCATCAATGAGGGATTGGTTGTTACGCCGTCGAGTACGCCCAGTGCCTGAGCTTCCTTAATTTGTTCAAGATTTGCGGTGTCAATGAAGAATTTCATAATTGAAAATTTAAATTTTTGCAAAAATACGGAAAGATGCTTGCAAAATGAAATTTATTATCAAAAAGCATCTTTTACTTGCTCGATCCTTTTTTTTAACCCTTGGATGCCGCATTCAAACGTCATTAAGTCATCCGCTTTGCGAAATATTTTATGATTTTTATGGAATATCATTAAACATGTATCTAATGCCTGTATAAGATCACATACGGAATTTGATTTTTTTGCGTTATACAATTATCAAGGATTCTTAACATAGAATTGTTGAAAAAAAAGGTAGCGGAACCATGTTGTTCCAGTTAAATATACTAAATTCGAAACAAAAATTTGACTGAATTATGATTCTATTACAGAATGTTTCAAATGTTGCAGATAGCCTTGTAAATGCAACTGATGCAGCCGGCTCAGAGAAAATTTCTTTCCTCGAAATGGCACAAAATGGTGGTTGGATAATGATTGTTTTGGCGGTATTATCTGTGATTGCTGTGTATATTTTTGTTGACCGCTTTATGGCAATAAAAAAAGCCTCGAAGAATGATCAGGGGTTTATGGCAAACATCAAAGCCAGTATTCAACAAGGAAATGTGGATTCCGCTTTAACAACTTGTCGTGCAACTCCCGGTCCTTTGGCTCGTATGATAGAGAAAGGAATTATGCGCATTGGTCGTCCGCTGAATGATATAAATGCGGCAGTTGAAAATGTAGGTAAACAAGAAATTGCTCGACTGGAGAGAGGCTTGCCGATACTTGCTACCATTGCAGGTGGAGCTCCGATGATTGGTTTTCTCGGAACGGTAATGGGAATGATAAAAGCCTTTTTTGATATGGCAAATGCCGGAAATAATATCGATGTTCAACTGCTTTCAAGTGGGATTTACACTGCATTGGTAACTACCGTTGGCGGTTTGATTGTCGGAATTATCGCGTATTTTGCATACAATATTATCGTATCCAGAGTTGGGACACTTGTCAGCCAGTTGGAGGCACGCTCAACAGAATTTATGGATTTATTGAATGAACCCGCATAACAGGAAGTAATATGTCATTACAATCGAGAAATAAGGTCAATGCCAGTTTTAGTATGTCTTCCATGACAGACATCGTGTTCCTGTTGCTTATATTTTTTATGGTAACAAGTACACTGGTGGCACCGAATGCACTGAAACTTTTGTTGCCCGAAAGCAATAATCAAACCTCCGCAAAACCTATAACAACCGTATCCATAAAGGATAATGGTGGGAAATATTTGTATTATGTCGGAACTGCTGAAGCCAGCGCAAATGTCCCGTTTAATCAGGTGGAAGGAAGACTCAGACAATTGCTCGACAACGAAGAAGAACCAACCGTTTCATTGCATACCGATAAGTCGGTGCCAATTGAAGAGGTTGTGAAAATTATGAATATTGCAAAAAATAGGCAGTATAAATTGATTTTAGCGACTAGTCCGTTAAATTAAATATGGATTTTTTAAAAAAACATAGCGAAGCAGTTATTGGTGTCATTGTTTATTTGATACTAATGATTGTATTGCTCTTATTTTTAGGCTTGTATAAACCGAATCCTATTCCCCCAGAGGAGGGAATTGTGATGGATTTCGGTGGCTCAGGTGGTGGAAATCCAAACCCGGGTACATCCAATCCGGAACCAACCAATACGCAGCCACAAAACAATGCGAATGCAACGCCGAATCAATCACAGATGACACAAGACTTTGAAGAGTCAGTTAGTGTGCCAACAAATCCGAATAATACTCAATCTGAGGTAGAAACCGATAACAATGTGCCGGAAGAGGAGCAAGAGGTGTTGAATGAAACAGTCCAGAATCTGACAAATTTTAATTTTGGAAACACCTCTGATTCTGATGCCAGTGGTAATGGGAGTGGAAACCCAGGTATCGGTGGCGATGGTAGTTCTCCCGGTGATGGGGGTGGAACAGGTGAAGGTTCAGGAAATGTATCAGGAAACGGTTGGGCATTGGACGGACGATCAGCGCAAAGTTTGCCGGCGCCTTCAATTGCCAATTGTGATGGATATGTGATTGTTAATATTGTGGTGAATCAGTCAGGAAAGGTAATTAGTGCTTCTGCCAAACCCGGCGGTTGTACAGCATGTGATAACAATTGTGTGAGTGCTGCTGTAAATTCTGCAAAACAAGCACGATTCAATGCAGACCTGAATGCTAAATTACGCCAAAGTGGAACCATTTCCTACAATTTCAGACCGGAGTAAAATATTGTATTCGAACAATCGAATGTTGAAAGGAAAAGCAAAATTCCCCAAACAGATTTCTCAGTCGTACCTCCTTTCGAAATGACCGCTATGCGTTGCATGATGGTAGAAAAAATCGGATAAAAATTATTACTGAATGATTTTCTTTCTGGAGAATTTGATTTTTTGATAAAAAATGCTATTTTTACTCCTGTTGTAAACTAAAACCATTGCTATATGAGTAAAAAATCGGATAAAGACATTGATAAAATCATTGATAACGGCTTAAAGCGTCAATCCATTAAAAAAAAATACGGACCAATATTCGGAGGAACAACGGATCTCCCTCCTGAAGTAGAAAAACAATGGTTAGATTATATTGAAGCCTTTGAAGAACAATATGAAAATGCTGCAAGGATAACGATTTTCAAATTAATTGGAGAACCAAAATTTAAACCTTTGAGCGAATTGACAGATGAAGAGTTTTCCACAGAGCTTGATCGTTTGTATCAAATACTTATCGAACATGAAATTTCACTTGATACCCTTGCAGAAGTTGATGACCGTGAGATTTACCGATTTATTACCGAAGAATTGTTTCATGAAGCGATTGATGATATGAAAATTCCAGGTTTAATGAACTGTTTTATTTATGAGGATTTTCATCCGAATGCTAAGCTTGATATTGAATTAGCAATTGATAATTTTCTGAATTCTACACTCGGTAAATGTAACAACATCAGTGGAGTCGGCTACGACTTAACATACGTTGACACAGAAAATTTCATAAATGCTGAAGGAAAGAAAATTCCAAAGAAGCAAATTGAAAAGCAAATTAATGATTTTCTCAAATCATATGATTCTTTTGAAATATTAAAGCAAGAAATTGCTGATATTCAGATAAATGAATATGAAACTGACGCTACAGTGAAAATGAATCTTACCTATAATGCATGGATTGAAAACGGAAAAAAACATCAAAATTTTAGTGGTATAGCAACTTTCAAGCTTTTGCCCAGCATATATGGTGGATGGGGAATATATCAAATCGATATGCCGGGTTGGTTTGATGCAAAATAAATATTAGGCGGGAATACACAAATAAAATACGTTGTTTTCATTCGTGGCATTTTTCTTGCGCGTCAAACTCACTTTTTCATTCGTGCCCGCCTGCCACATTATTTTTAATTAAATGGCGGGCAGGAATTTCCCAAACAGTTAACCCTCATTTAAAAAATCTTCATAAATGTCATCCATATAATCTGAATGTCTGTTTTAAAACTCATGCTTTCAATGTATTTTCGGTTGAGTTTTAGTTTGGCAGGCATAATTTCCTCAATATAAGTTTTTTCAGGATCTTTTGAGCGAGCAAGTATTTCATTCTCATTGAAGTATTCAATGGATGCAAAGTCGGTTATTCCGGGTTTCACCCTTAGTATTTCTTTTTGCTCAGCGGTGTACATGTCCACGTATTTTGGAACTTCCGGACGTGGTCCTACCAAACTCATGTCGCCTTTTAAAACATTTATCAACTGAGCGAACTCATCCAATTTATATTTGCGAATAAATTTACCGACTTTCGTAATGCGCATGTCTATATTTCCAACTGTTAAAAGCCCTTTTTTATCAGAACCTGAACGCATACTGCGAAATTTGAAAATGCGAAATGATTTTTCGTTTTTCCCGACTCGCACTTGTCTGTAAAATGCGCCACCCGGACTGTCGATTATAATTGCTATTGCCAATATTAACATGAAGGGTAGCAATATTAGCAATCCAAATAAAGCAACGATGATGTCAAATATCTGTTTAATCATTACTCAAACATTTCTCAACTGCTTGTTTAACTGCAGAAATCACAATTTGAATTTGTTTATCCGTTAAATCATAATACACAGGCAATGAAATTTCACGACTGTAATGTAGCCATGCATTGGGATAATTTCGCATGTTGTAACCCAAGTTTTTGTAATGCGTAAGCAATGGAAGTGGCTGAAAATGCACATTTACAGAAACTTCTTGATTAAATATTTCCTGAATGATTTCATCCCGTTCTGCTTCACTTATGTTGATGATTTTCAACTGGTACAAATGATAGGAGGATTGTTTGTCTTTGGTATCCGTCACCGGAGTTTCAAATCGCTCATCATCACAAAAGGCATGATGGTACGCATCCACAATTTGTTTCCGTCTGACCAACGTATCTGAATCGTATCGTTCGAGTTCAACAAGTCCTATGCTTGCCTGAATATCTGTCATATTGGCTTTGTATCCTGCGCAGACAACATCGTATCGCCAACTACCTGTGGTTTTTGCAAGCGCATCTTTACTTTGTCCGTGCAAACTTAAAATATTTAGCCATTTATAAATTGCTTCATGCTCAAAAGGTTTTGGCAAATTAAGCGCAATCGCTCCACCTTCAGCCGTTGTGAGGTTTTTAACCGCATGAAATGAAAATACGGTAATATCTGCCTGTGAGCCGATGGGTTTTCCCCGATATTTTGCTCCTAGCGAATGGGCTGCATCCGACAGTAAAAGAATTCTACCCAGTTTAGATTGCACGTCTGTATTTGGCGTAAATTGATTGTGAATTTCGTTTTCACGGATAATTGCATTAAGTGCATCGTAATCAGAGGGAAATCCTCCGATGTCGACCGGAATAATTACTTTTGTTCGTTTTGTAATGGCATTTTTTACCAGTTTGGGATCCAAATTAAAGCTGTCGGGCAGAGAATCTACCATGACAGGTTTTGCACCGCAATGCATTACGACATTTGCAGTAGCACAATACGTATATGCCGGGATAATAACTTCATCTCCTTTGGTGACTCCAAACCATCTTAACATGAGCTCAAGTCCGGTTGTTGCTGCACTCGTGCATAAAACTGCAGGAACCTGCGCATAGTCTGCCAGCAATATTTCAAATCGCTTTGTTTTCGGTCCAGTTGTAATCCAGCCTGATTTTAGTGTATCAGTAACTTCTGCGATGATTTTATCATCCATTCTTGGTGGTGAAAAAGGGATCATGTGTTTTTTCTTTATTGATTGCAAATATAAATAAAGCTGAGAACATTGTGAAATAAACTACCCCGGCATGGATACTTAACATATCATCGGTTAGAAACAATATGAGCATCATTACTGTCCACAGCCAAATTATCGATTTTTGGTGAATTTTTGCTTGCCTGAAAAGCACAGCGAAAAGCAAAATTAAACTTGCCAGTCCGGTTATTCCCCATGCTAAAAAACTTCTTAGAAATTGATTATGAGGATTGGTTCCGTATTTATATGCTCCAATATATTGATTGGATTTGTAGTATTTTGTCAGCTCATCGCGGACGTCTCCGGTGCCATAGCCTAAATACCAATTTTGTGATATTAAATCTGCACTGGACTGTATAGCACTCAATCGGGTTGTTGTTGATTCCGCAATGGTGTAATCGATTCGGTCGGGCTGAAAGATAATGCTCATACTCTGAATGCGTACTTTGAGAATGGTTTGATTAATCACAATCAGGCTTGCAGAAATTGTAAAAAGCCCAATGATAATGATTGCTGCCCATGACAGAATTTTGTGTCGTCCCAGATAAATGAGAAAAGAAATGCCGAGTAATCCTAAAATCAGCAAACTGGCTTTTGATGAAAGCAGAATTAAAAATACAAGCAAAACAACAAGCATTAGCAAAAGCAGGCTAAACGATTTTATTGGTAAATAATATTGTTTTCTGTCAACCAGTGCAATAATAACCAGAATAATTGCGAATAGCACATAATTTGAAAGATGGTTTGGTGCCATTATAAAGCCAGAAAATTGGGTGTAAAAGAAAATATATGGAGATTGCATTTCCGGAAGCCTGATCAATGCACGTATAAGGCAGAGAAGAAAACTAAAAATAATTCCGGTTACAAAAGCCAGAAAGCCCTTTTTCCATTTCGTTTCTATTTTTAAACGACTAAAATCAGTTGCCAAGAAAGGGAAAATCACAAAGGATAAAGAGACTTCAACATAATGCCAACCTACAGCTTGGTTCTCAGTGTTTATCATGCCAGTAATTGCCAGCAGAAAAGGAAGAAAAAACACATAGGTATATGCATTTTTAAATTGATTCAGAAATTTTTTAAGTGGAGCTTTATCAATAAAAAATAGAATGGATAACAAAGCCATCAACATAGAGCTTCCTCGCAAAAAGAACGTAATGCTAAACATAAGCACTATCCATACGGAAAGTACAAGTTTGTCTCTTAGCATTTGTGGCTGCTTAATCATGCAGATTATTTTCTTGTGATAACTGAACCTTAAACCATAGATTTACAGGCTCAAATTCTTTTCTGTAATTATTCTGTGATGTTTGCTGTGGGCTTCCTGGTCTGTTCTGATAACCGGGTTGGTACATGTTATTATTATTATTTCCTCCATAATAATTATTCGGATTGTTTTGGTTTTGCATATTGACATCTTGTTGCTGCATGTCTTCATCATCTTCCGGGATATCTCCGGTTAATATGGCCATGGTGAAGCCTTTTTTGTGATTATCCAACCCAAATTCTGCGAGCGGAATTTTAGCTTGATAAGACAAGTTCCCATCCTTACTTAATCGCATCAAAATGGCAATTTTACTATCCTTTGAAAAAATATTGTCATGTGCTTCTTTATTGTCATGAATGATTGTAAGCACCGGATTAATCTGGTTTTGTAATTCGTTTATGCTTGTTTTTTTCGGGAGATTTGGACCCGTAATCGGTTGAATCACACTTTTTTTCTGAAATGAAGCAGCAGTAGGGTAAATAAATCCTTCGTTTTTCTTACGCTTACCTAACGTGTCAATGTAAATCTCCAATCCGTAACTGAATATTTTCCTGAGAGTCAGTTCATCCGATACATCGAATCGTAAAAACAAATCTGTTTCTGTATTATAAATATCATAACGGATTTTGCTTTCAGGATGATAATAGGAAAACGGTATTTCTTTGGCCACGGCTTTTATGTCTGATTCGTTTTCTACATAGCGGCTATTTCTCAAGGGTAGAGGTTTGCAAGCAGATATGAGCAGAAGCATTGCAAGTCCTATAAATACCTTCGTGTTAATTTTGTGTTTATTCATTGCCTTTAAAATTTTCAAATCGTACTTTTGGATATTCAACATCCGTGAGATACAAAGCATGTGCCGAAACAGATTTGCCCGCTGCACTTCGGTCTTTCGCTTCAATAACCTCACAAATATAAGCAGCTGATTTTGATTTTTCACTAATTTCTAATAACGTTCCAACAACTGCACGCACCATATTTCGCAGAAACCTGTCTGCCTGAATAGTAAAAACCAATTTCTCGTCAACCTTCTGCCATTCCGCTTTCATAATTTTGCAATTATTGGTTTTGTTGTCTGCATGCAGCTTTGCAAAGGAAGTAAAATCTGAATATTGAAATAGAAAACGGCACGCATCGTTCATTCGTGCAATATCCGGCAGCTTGTTTTGTGACAAACTGAGTCCTTGTAAAAATGGATTTTTTCCTTGATGGATATAATATTCATAAGTTCTTGATAGTGCATCGAAACGGGCATGTGCATCCGGTACAACAGGTAAGCACGCATAAACTGCAATGTCTTTGGGTAAAAATCTGTTGAGCCGAAAAACAAAATTCTCTTGGTGTAAATCCGTTTGTGTTGAATCAAAATGCAGATAGAATATTTTTGCATGTACACCGGTATCTGTTCTGCCGCATCCGGTAACCGGAGTTTCTTTTTGCAGCAAAGTTTTTAACGCATTTTCCAGTATTTCCTGCACGGAAACGGCGTTCGGCTGGATTTGCCAACCGTGATATTTGCCACCGTGATACGCTATTTTTAAAAAATATCGCTGCATGTGACAAAATTAAGAAAAAAGCTATAATCTCGCCATTATTTCCTGATTTATCCTATCCGTCTATCCTTTCTGTCAGGTCTCTGATTAATATCTTGTTGGCGGAAAACAGAATGTGGATGTAATTCGCAGACTGATAGGCTGGAACAAAACTAAATATTTCACAAAACTCACCGTTTTTTACATAATTTTTTTATCTTTCGTGAGAAAGCAAGCAAACTATAAATGATTGCAAATGCTTATCTGTCTGCCAACCATAGCTGGTAATATGACAGCAGGCAAATACGTAACACCGAATAAAAAACGGTATTGCTGAGGGTTAAGTAGAAAACTGGGGCATAAACACAGTAAAACAACTAATTTTACACGCATATTAACAATAATGCCCTAAAAAAGATGAAAAACCCCGGCGATTTGTTGTATTCATAAATTTTCATTAAGTTGTAACTAATCAGTATGCAAATTAGCAATAACTTTTAGAGAGCCCAGAATATTCTGATTATTTTTAAGAA
>CAYOUD010000098.1:0-10143 GCA_964407055.1 uncultured Bacteroidales bacterium
ATCGCAATGGGCTGATTATGAGTTCGTTTCTGCTAGATGTTTTCAAGTTGGGTTATGACCCCATTATTTTAAACGCATTTGACGGGAATTCCATGTCGATTTATATGCGACTGAAAGTAGGTTTACCTGTCGGAGATTATAACAATGAAACCGTTATTATTTCCGGAAGTGGCGCCGCTTCGGTTTCTGTTACATGCAGCGGATATGTGGAAGACAACGTGGAAATTGGACAATTTACCGATGAATCAATTCAGGTTTATCCGAATCCTGCAAATCAGACATTATTTGTGGATGTCAGTCAGTCTTTTGAGAATTTCACTTGGACATTGTATGATATTTCCGGACGAGTATTTAAAAGCGGGAAGGTATCGCATGCTGAAGGAACTTTAACAATTCATATTCCCGAATTGCATTCAGGACTCTACTTTTTAATCGTAACGGATGGACAACGCCACATTACTCGAAAAATTGAGAAATTATAGTCATTTTGGCAGTTAAATGCCATATTTGCAGTCGTCACAGATTGATTTAAATTCCATTTAGACAAATAGTTAGTGTTCTATTTTGATTTTTAACATAAGATTTTTCGATTGGTACAAGATTTGCCCACTTACAGGGAAATTTTGTGGAAATGAAAGTTGAAACGATAAAAAATTATCAGGGGTTAAGTGATTTGCTGTCTGCAAACCGAAAAGTATATTGCCTGATTTTCAAGCCCGACAGTGAAATCAGCTCCTGCGCAAGTACAAAACTTTTGGATGCGGCAAAAACTTCAGATGACGGGGTTTTAGCATTGGTTAATGTTTCAGAAGTACGCGATGTACACACAAAGTATGAAGTAACAAGCGCTCCGACTTTATTGGTTTTTGAGAATGGAAAACAAACCAACCAAGTCAAAGGATGCAATGATACCAGATTTTACAAAAATCTGGTAAACGGAACTTATTTTGTCAGAACAGATGCGAATGGAAACGCGGTAAAATCAGTGGTAGTTTACACAACTCCAACTTGTACCTATTGCAACAGCATAAAATCATATCTAAGAAAACATCAAATTCCATTTCGTGAGGTAGATATTTCCAAAGATCAAAAACAAGCCGAAGCGCTCGTAAAACAAACCGGACAACAAGGAGTCCCGCAAACCAATATTAATGGTACCTTTGTCGTGGGTTTTGACACCATGAAATTGAATCGATTATTAGAAATCAGAAATTAAAATAAGTTAAATTATTAAAAATTATAAACGATGAAAGATTTACAACCACTCAATGAAAATGTGTTGCTAGATATTAGCGTAGAAGCAGCAGAAGAAAAAACTGCCAGCGGAATTATCATTCCAGAAACAGCAAAGGAAAAACCGCAGTACGGTTCTGTTGTTGCAATTGGACAAGTTGAAAATGCTTCGATTGCGGTTGGTGATAAGGTGTATTACAAAAAATTCTCCGGCACTGAGTTAGAAGTTGAGGATAAAAAATATTTGATCATTCTTTACGGAGACTTATTGGCAAAAGTAGTTGATACTGAGAGTATTTAAGTCAACGCTTTATTCTGAAAATTTCACTTGATGATACAAAGCCTGAAAAAACTTTGATTTTTTCAGGCTTTGTATTTTGTGAAAAGAAATTAATCTTTATATTTGCACTCCCATTACAAACAATGGTACCATAGCTCAGTTGGTAGAGCAACGGACTGAAAATCCGTGTGTCCCTGGTTCAATTCCAGGTGGTACCACACAAACAGAGCGAGAGTGAGAAGTGAGCCCATCCGTCCGTCCGGCAGGCTCACTTCTCACTCTCGCTCTGTTTCTCTGTACGCTTTATTAATTAGTGTCTGTCTATACAGTCAAGTGTTTAGTTCATAATGTTCGAGATTAAGGCGTGCGAAAACTTCAAACCGCAGTATCCGCCATGCGGCGGATTCGAGGATTTGAAATTTGAGCAACAACGCAAATATCGGACATTATGGACAAACACTAATTAAACTCGGGATTTACAAATGGCAGTGCAGCAAATTCCGATGGTTGAATTATCCCGATTCATTCTTTTAACCCTCATTATTCACCGCTTTTTATAAAAATACAAAAAAGCAACTAATAATGCGGGTTAATTCGGGACTCGTTCTGATCCCTTGTATAATTCAAACTTATGAAATTTACATTCAATGGATCCGTTTAGAAAATTTAATTTTTCACAAGGCTTTAGTCCGACATGTTTAATTGCTTCTTTATTTCCGCTGAAAATCCAAGCATCCCAACCTGCAAAAAATGTTTTCAAATGATCGCCGATTTGTTTGTAAAAATCAATCATATCCTTGTCTCTTTCCAATCTTTCACCATAGGGAGGATTCATGATTAAAATGCCCTTATCGGCTGTTGGTCTGGATTGAAAGAAATCCATGTTTTTCACTTGAATCAGATCCTCGAATCCTGCTGATTTAATGTTTTTTGCAGCAATTTCAGCGACCTGCATATGGATGTCTGATGCAGATATTTTGCACTGAATTGCTTTTTCATTGTTGCTGGCTTCTTGTTTGATATCGTGCCATAATGTTGCATCAAAATCAGACCAATTTTCAAAAGCAAAATTTCGATATTTCCCAGGGGCAATATTGCCGGCTATTAAGGCAGCTTCAATGGCTAAAGTGCCAGAACCACACATAGGATCTATGAAATCGCACGTCCCATCCCACTTGCTATTTAAAATAAGTCCTGCTGCTAAAACTTCCGACAATGGTGCTTCTGTGATTTCTTGTTTGTATCCTCTTTTATCCAATGGTTTTCCTGAACTGTCAAGCGAAACAGTACATTGTCGGTCAACAATATGAATGCTAATTAAAATATCTGGATTGTCACGATCAACTGAAGGACGCTCACCGGTTTTTTCTCTGAAATAATCTGCAATCGCATCTTTTACTTTCAAGCTTGTGAAAAGTGAGTGTTTAAAATATTTTCCAAAAGTAACAGAGTCAATTGCAAAAGTTTGATCGACCTGCATGTAATTATCCCACTCAATGCGCTTTATACGTTTATATAATCTGCCGAAATCGTGAGCATAAAAACTTTCAATGGGTTTCAAAATGCGCAAGGCTGTTCTGAGGTGCAAGTTCGCCTTGTATAACATTGCTTCGTCTCCTGAGAAAAAGACAGCGCGTGTTTGTGCTTTAATGTCTTTTGCTCCGAGCTGCTTTAGTTCCTCAGAAAGTACAGCTTCCATTCCAGCCATACATTTTGCGGTCATCTGATAGTTTTCGTCCATAACATAGAATTTTGCTCAAAAGTACACATTATAATGAAATGGATTGAATTCCACAGCGGTTATTGTTTGAGTGGGATATGTTTTTGCAAATTTCCTGCTATAACAATAATTTGTTGTGATTCTTATTATTTAATCACTAATTTCTCTCTTTTAAATTTGTTGTTTTGTTGTATTTCAATGATATACATTCCTGATTTAAGTGAGCTGATGTCCACAGACTGATGCGAAGCCTTTAGTTGTTCTTTTATAAGCAGTTTCCCGCTCAGCGAATAAAGTGAAAGTTGTGCTTCGCCGATATATGGCAAATCAATTTGTACTTGTCCGCTGGCTGGATTTGGATAGAGGTTTGCATTGAGTTCAGAAACAGCATCTTCAACCCCAGACAATGGAACTGTCATGCGGAATAGCCAGCAATCCGGATCATCTATGTACTCTTCAACATAAGTTGATTCTGTTAAATCCCCAGATGGATAGAGGGATAATGTCCCCATTCCAACAGCCAAATTGTCAGATGTTTTAAATAGTACAGGCCACAAATCACTTTCATAAGAACCCAGTATTTTATCCCACAACACAACCCCGGTTGTATCCACTCCAACAAACCATCCATCATATTTGCCATATACGTATGCATCTTCAGATTTCTCATAACCTGCATCGGACATTGAATGCCCTGAAAGTATTATGGTATTATCTGATATTAGCATGTCATAAGCAGTATCAGTTGTATCGCTTCCTATGGTTTTATCCCAAATAACATTGCCTGCTAAGTCAGATTTCACAAGCCAATAATCTCTTTGACCACGACATATTTCTGTTTTGTCCCCAAAATCATCACCAGACGAGTCACCAAATAGGTATAAGTGATTGTTCCACAGCAAACAAGTTTTTAGGTCATCCCAACCATCGCTGCCAATGACGAAATCATCCAGCTTTTCACCTGTTTCAGCATCTGCCTTCACAACCCAGTAATCTATGCCTACAATTCCCTCTTCTGTTTTTTCGTAAGAAACGGGAGAATCTGATAAGCCTGAAATATAACACGTGTTTGATGTTTGATCAAACTGAATGCTCATTGATCTGTCATATCCTGTACCGCCATAAGTTTTATCAAAAACAATGTTCCCGGAGGTATCAGTACACAACAACCAATAATCCAACTCGCCACGATTAAAGCTTGTTTTAACTCCAGATGAATCAGAGCTTGATGTTCCTGTAAAATAGATTTTTCCATTGAATATCTCTGCATCTTGAACATATTCCCTTGATGTTCCTCCATATGATTTCTGCCATATTTCCTGCCCGTTTTGGTCTATCTTTATAATCCAGAAGTCTTCTTGTCCATATGTGTTAACAGTTTTGGTTGCGCCAACAGTTCCATTCGAAGTAACACATAAATACAGGTAGCCTGCATCGTCAATAAGAAGCTTCTTGGGTAAATCAGATCCAAGACTTCCATAACCAATCTGCCAAATTTCATTGTACAGGCTGTCGGTTTTTATCAACCATGCATCGCTGAAATAACTTTGTTCTCCATAATACGGTGTGGTTTTATTTCCATTCGCCCCCGAATAGGTTTCGTTAAGAATAAAATAGCTTCCGTCTTCTACTTGTACCAGATCAGAAACCCTGTCGTAATCAAGGCCGCCATATACATGCTGTGATGCTGGTTCAAAATACTGCGCACTCAGAGGTGCGCAGTAAATTGAAAAGAGTGTAATTAAAATGAGATTTTTCAACATAGTAACTTATTTTATTGATTGAATAGAAATGGTTGAGTTGTCGCTAAATACAAATTCATTAATCAAAATTCCTTCAGAAATATCTAGGTCGGGATCAATTTTTACTCTGAACGTTTTATCTCCAGTGTTATAAAACTTAATTTTTTCACTGTGAATTAATTTCCCTTGGTCATTGTATAAATTGTAAGTGATTATGTCATTCATGCTTCCATTGATATCAGCAAAAAAGTACTCATCTTTTATTGGAACAGGAAAAATTGAAATTTCAAAAAAGTCTGCCAAATCAAGGGAGTTGTTCATTTTCTTTTCTAGCTCCATGATGGAGTATGAATGCGATCTGTCTTCAAAATTGAATCCAATGCTATATAATCCATCATCCAATATGAAATCAGGTGCAATGATATTGCCATTTTCATCTATGATATCACTTTCATCTAAACGAATAACTTGTGTCGCCTCTCCACTTAGTCTGTAAATGGAAATATCTATAATATTGACTGGCCATGGCCAGTCGTTATCTTCTTCATCATTAATACAATCGCTAATGTCATCAATTAAATCAAAAAAATCAAAATCGCCACCATCTTCGAGATCTTCAATCCAATCAGCACTATATAAATCCTCAAAACAATCTGCATATATTGAAGCGTCTGGGTTGTCAACATCAATGCCTTCTGCTTCATAACAGACTAAGTGAGGCATTTCGTACCATTCCAAGTCGTCTGCAGCATAAGTGTTCATTATATTAATGGCTTGATTAAGATCCCATCCGTCATCAATGCCATCAAGATAATTGGTGTTTACTGTGTGGCCTCCCCATGGTCCCATGTTTTTCTTTATGCCTACTACTGATTGATTGGGTCCAGTGCCTATTACGAGAAAACCATCCGCGCCATATAGTCCATCTGCGGAAGTTACTCCTTCTTGTATTATTGAGTTTACTCCATCTGGGCCTACATTATAAACATCCTGAAACCACACACCATAATAATCAGAAAAAGGATATGGATTGTTCTGGGCAATGCTTGCAAAATCATCCCAACTAAAATAAACATATGCGGAGGAGCCTTCTGGTGTATATGGTTCCAAGGACAAATATCCAGATTGCGATACAAAACCATTTGAGACTTCGCAATTTGATGAAATTCGGTAGGTGTAGTTGATGCCATTACAATTGTAGGTGCTGAAATCAAATTCCCAATCACCTCCATCAACCCATGTATAGCCCCACTCTTCTTCATCAGTAACAACAATGTCACCAGCCTTATCCCGTCCTGTTACAGATAAAAGGTAATGATTATCTTCATTTAGAAACTGTTCTGGGATTTTTGTGTAGTTCTGCCCTAAGACTCTTTTTCTGTAAACAACACTGTCAATGAAGTGTACGCTGTCTGTATAACTCCGTTGCATGAGTTCTATCTCCCACATTTCGAGTTTATCGTATTGTCCTTTTTCAACCAAAACAAAGCCTTTAAGGTCATTGGTTTTGTAATTTAATAGTTGTGCTTTGCTTTGTTTTGACATTGTAGTCACAAACAAACAAACAAACAAACAAACAAACAAACAAATTTAAATTAAATTTTCTCATCTTTTTCGTAAGATTAAATGTAAATACTATACTATACTTTCTTTGTTCATGAACTTAGCAAATATATGTAATAATTTGACAAAAAGCAAGTAAAAGTTGTATTATTTTAAAAATGTCAGGTTAAAATAGTTGTGTTTAGTTGTTATCGCGTCGTTTGGCGTTTTGTTTTATTTTTATTGTTTTTAAAGATAGTTATGCTCTTTGATGTTTTGGTCATATTTGCCAAATAATCACAATTAATTTATGATTATTGCTGTGTTGTATTATGTGTGTTCGAATTGAAGTTGTTACAAATATGATTTCCTCGTATAGCTTTTATCACCTTTACTAAAATGTTGTTAATTCTTATGTGTTACAACTGGTTTTTAGGATGGTTTTAGTGTTTTTGCAAAATCATGTCTCAAATTTGCACCAAGCTATTGAGGATTTGATAGCTTGGTGACATAAAATTTGTAATGATGTACGACAAACCGAAAAATCAAACATTTCATGTGAATGGAATTCAGCACATAGCACCAACAGATGCTTAGGAAATGCTAAAGACAGGTAAGGCTATTTTGTTGGATGTGAGAGAGCGTTTTGAGCTAGGGCATCAAAAACTTGATTTGCCCGATGAGCGAGTATTGCATATCCCAATGATGACACTTATGGATAGATTGGAAGAAGTACCTACGAATCAAACCATACTTGTGCTTTGAGTGATAGGAGAACGTTCTGCGAAAATCACAAACTTGCTCAAACATCAGGGGTTTACGGATGTTGTCAATGTAGATGGAGGCCTTTGTGCTTGTCGTGAAAGCGGGTTGCCATTTTTAGTTTATCATGTGTCTGACTGCGATTGCGAAGATTGCAATGGAAATTGTTGTTAGTTGATTGTTTTTGACACAATAGGATATACTCAACCATTTCTGAAAAAAACTGTTACCTCTTTGTGATTAATTAACCTTGATTATGAAAAAGTACTTCGCTGAGTGGGGCTTCAGAGCTTTCTGTTTTATATCCGCGTTTGTCTAAAGGCATGCCTGAACTGTCAAGCGATACAGTACATTGTCTGTCAACAATATGAATGCTAATTAAAATATCAGGATTTTCCCGATCAACTGAAGGACACTCACCGGTTTTTTCTCTGAAATAATCTGCAATTGCATCTTTTACTTTCAAACTGGTGAAAAGTGAGTGTTTAAAATATTTTCCAAAAGTAACAGAGTCAATTGCAAAACTTTGCCCCACCTGCATAAAATCTTCCCACTCAATCCGTTTTATCCGCTTATATAATCTGCCAAAATCATGTGCGTAAAAACTATCAATAGGTTTTAGTAATCGCAGGGCAGTCCTTAAATGCAGATTTGCAGCATAAAGCAATTCAGTGTTGCCTTGAAAAAATACGGCTCGGGTTTGTGCTTTAATCTCTTTTGCACCCAATGTTTCCAGTTCTTTGGCAAGGACAGGCTCCATGCCTGACAGGCATTTTGCTGTGATTTGAAAGCTATCGTTCATGTTGTTTTTGCTTAGAAACTCAAAGGTAGGAAATTTCTGCTATCCAAGATACTTATTTTAACCTTCTGCATGCATTAACTGATTAATGCGTTGTTCGCTCTCCTTCAAATGTATCATTGTTTGATCCAGCTTTTCAGGGTTTGACGCATTAATTTCCGGGAAAACACTCCGGTAATAAGTAATTCCTGATAGTAAATTCTTGGCAAAATTTTGAAAATAATTTTTATTCTTATCCGACATATTCTTTTTGTGGGATTCAATTTCGCTGATCAGATAATCGATATAGATATCCAGTTCGTTAAGAAACATGTGCGGGCGATTTTTGCCTTCAATCAAAGGTTGTCTTCCGTAAATGTGATTCGTCATTTCCTGCAAACTCATGGTTTTATTGAAAAACGCCATATTAGGCCCTGGACAAACCGATACTCCATCGCCTTCTGTCGCGTGCGGAATTTTATATTGAATTAGTGCCGTAGTTCCCAAACCCACGCAAATACAGGATTTTTCAACAATGCGCTGATATTCAATTTTGTATTCCTCTTCAGAAAGCTGCATTGCATCCAATGCTTCAATTTTTTGTTTTTGGTAAGTTTTTGAAGCAGTACAGATTCCTTTTTCTGAAAATTCTTTATTTAAAGTGACGTATTTTTTCGGACATGTGCTTCCAGGCGTTTTATTTATTATCTGTTCATGTTTGGCATTGTCCTTGGTGTTGTTTTTTAAGTTGCTAAACGGAACACCGAGTGGTGAAATGTCACTTAAATATAAATCGTCTGATTTTGCTTCTGCCAGTTTATTCACGGTTTCATCGTCAATGCAAACTGCTTCGGGAACCAACAAGAAAGGAGTTCCCCAACCAACTGAATCGACACCGTATTTTTTTATTAGAAAATTGTGTTCTTCGGAAGTTCCGACACCTCCCTGCGCAGTAACCCGCAACGGTAGAGGTTTCTCGGGAATCGGCATTGATTTTGTTTTTAATGCTTTTGATAAAATGGCATGTACGGATTGCGTCAGTTCATCACGTTTTTCTTTGAATTGCGCAAGCACCGGTCCCAGTAAAAATCCGTCGGTTGCAAAGGCATGACCTCCGCAGTTAAGTCCTGATTCAATACGATATTCAGAAACCCAAATGCCTTTTTTTGCCAGAAATTTTCCCTGAATTAATGCGGATCTGAAATCACTGACTTTTAATGTGATTTTCTTTCTCAAATTCATTTCCTTATCGGGAAAAAAGTCACGGAAATTTTCAATATAGCTGTAAAGCCGTGGATTCATGCCTGCTGAAAACACCACAGATGATTCTAAATTACTGTTTGCAAATCCGCGTAGAGCAGCATGTGCGTCATTATATGCTGCCGGCATTTGACCATCTTTATCATAATGCACCTTATCAATTTTTGTCATAATGTTGACATCAATATTTCCACGTGTAAGCTTTTCCTTTATACGGGTTCTGATGCTTTCAAAGCTGAGATTGAGATGAAGTCCTTGTTTAAATTCTGAAAATAACGGAGATTGTTTGGGCAACAGATTGATATATTTCATGAATTCTGCCTGTGAGGCATTTTTCAATTGCTCAAATTTCTCTTCGGAAACTTTGTTAATCAGATTCAGATAAGATGTAATGCGATTTGCTCGTGAATCGGTATCGTTTGACTTTATTGCCTCAAACGGTTGTTGGTAGTTCGCGGAAAACACCTTGCGAAGCTTTTCGAGCAAAGCATCGTCAAGTAATGAAATGACAGAATCTATTCCGAGATGCGCTACACGCAGTGGAGTATCTATGGTATATGCGATTCCCATGACAGGGATGTGAAAACTATGATTTTGCATAGATTATTTTTAATGTAATTATCCAATGGATGAAAATGCAGTGAATGCTCGGGGTCTGCTGTTCTGAGGTGAGTTTACATTCAGCACAAAGCCATTTATCTCATTTCATAAGCATAGCTTGCTTATTTCTTATTTTATTTAGCAGCAAAGGTAGCGATTTTAAGTACGCATAAGTACGCAATTAACAAATACTTTTAAAGAAATCATGTAATTTAAAACATACATA
>CAYOUD010000099.1:0-10120 GCA_964407055.1 uncultured Bacteroidales bacterium
CGCAGTCATATTTTTATATTTCAAGGGTTTAGATGGTTTGAAGATGTGCAAAGAAAATCTCATCTTATCAATATTTAAAGAGACTATTGTCTGAAAATGTTGATGCCGAAGTCCTGGATAAGAGTTACTTGTCTGCATTTTTTTACATATTGAATGTGAGTTTATTGAATTTGAAAGACTATTTTGAAATGCAATATGCTTTTCGTTTTCAGGATGAGATTTTTAGACGAAATAAATTGCTAAAGTTGGATGATGAAAAAATCTTACAAGAGGCAGATCAAATTGCACATATATTAGTGAATGGATTGTTATCTCATTCAGTGTCATCGGCAAGTGATTAATATTATCTTTGGTGAAATTTTAACTATGATTATTCCTGAACAAATTACAACTGTTGCCTTTGATGCTGACGATACTTTGTGGGTGAATGAAACTCGGTTTCGTGATTTGGAAATGGAGTTCGTTCGCATGATGACAGATTATGTTGATGAGAAAACCTGTCGTAATGCCTTGCTCCAAACTGAGCTTAAGAACATGGAATTTTACGGATATGGAGTTAAACCTTTTGTCTTATCAGTGATAGAAACCGGTATTCAATTGAGTGGAGAACAAATTCCGCAACAAAATATTGCAAAACTTATTGTGCTGGGAAAACAGATTCTGAATGCCTCCATCGAATTATTGCCCGGAGCTCAAGAAACGCTGAGTTATCTCCAAACCACTGATTATCGCCTGGTGCTTGCCACAAAAGGGGATGCGCTAGATCAGGAACGAAAGCTGCGTGCATCGGGGCTTGAACATTATTTTGATCATATTGAAGTCATGAGTGACAAGCAGCTTCCCAATTATGAACTGTTATTACGAAAACTTGCTATTACACCAGAAGAATTTTTAATGATAGGAAATTCGGTAAAGTCTGATGTTTTGCCCGTGATTGCCTTGAACGGGCAAGCTGTGCATATTCCATTTCATACCACTTGGGAATACGAGCAGATTTCACATGAGAATCAGGAATTTTACGAATTTGAGAGCCTATCGGAGCTTTTGAATGCAATCTCATAAAATTGGAAATAAATTTAAGCTAAAACACCTAGTGTTATTATACAATATGTCACTAGTTTTATCCTATGTTTAAAACAAAAAGCTTATATGGATAAATCAATGCCCGGCATTAGCAAGTTTGGTTATGCTGTCTATAATAAACTACCGAATGAAAAATTTGAGCGTGTTAAAGCGAAGCCTGTTTTTTTAATGTTTTTATCACCAAAAAACAAGCAACTTAAAGTTCATAATCTAAATGCATTTTATGACAGATTAAGCAGTTTCCATATTGATGATGTGCTTTTCAAAACAAGTTTAGAAATGGAAATCAAACATGCGTTTGTAAGCGTTGAGCATGTGATCGACTATTTGTGCTACAGAATTCAAGTGCTGAGAAACTGCATGAAAGTAAGTTTTGCCCCCGAGTTGGCAACAAAATGTTGCTTTATCACGAAACCGTTGAATTTTATAAAACTAAAAGACAGGATTGATGCACCATATTTTGAAGCTGATTCATGTGAGTGTGATGAAGATCAGTCACTTGTAGTTGGTGGTAATTTAACGTTTTTAATTGCTGAAGACGTTGATATTAATCGCATTTTGATAAAGCGAATGCTGAACAAGCTATGGCCATCTGCAACTGTATTAGAAGCTGAAGACGGAAATCAAGCGGCTGAAATTGCAATAAAGATAATCCCTGATTTGATATTGATGGATATTAAAATGCCTGAATTAAATGGATTTGATGCATTTGAGAAAATTAAAGTAAGCTTGACTGAAAATGACATGATGCCTGTCATAGCATTAACTGCCAGTGCAACTGACGAAATAAAAGCCAGAGCTAGTGAAATTGGCATGGATGATATCGCCGTTAAGCCGGTAACAATTGAATCTCTAAAATCCATAATTGTCAAGGTATTTACTAAATGTGGAAAAAGCTTTTAAGGTTATTCCCTTTCCCGAGGCGGTAATGGATGAAAAGTAAAATTAAGGATATCGGTGTTGCTGAAATGGCAACAAATAGCGACCACCATAACTGAATTTCATCAGTTTTATATAGCCCGAGAGCACTTTCAACAATTAAACTTAGTAACACAATGACTAAAAGTGCATATCCCAACAAATTGAAGCCCTGATATTTTACGTGGCGACTGATGAAATGAAAAACCCCCGACAAGATAAATGCTCCACTGGCAATGGGTAAGCCAAGTTTGATAAACCAAAAGTTTCCGTCTGACAATACATCAATAAGTAGTAAGTTCCCGAGCGTGACACTTAAAGCTAAAGAAACCCACATCGAAATATAATGTCTAAAAAACGTATAAATTGAATAATATGCCCATGCACTGAAAACTGAGCCTGCAACGTATAATGACCAATTCAGACTGCTATCAATAATCAGATTAATTAAGATGGTGAAAGCGATAGTACTGAATGAAATCACGGAAAATGCAAGCCATAAATTCATTTTTTGCTTTATCAGCATCACTGATTTATTTGCTCGTAAAGTCTGTTCCGTAGCTTCTTCTCCTGGAGCTAAGTGACACAGTGGACACTCATCCATACCTTTGTCAAGCTCTACTCCACATTGTTTACAAATTATTGTCATGGTTTGCTTCGGATTTTTTTGTTAATACTTCATCCCAGGATAACATTTTTACAGGAATGCCAAAACTGCTTAATTTCTTGAAAAATAATTGCTCCAATTCCGTTGATTTTGAAATATTACAAAAACTGGCAATCATTTTATTTTCAAAACTGGCAATGCTGCAATTAATTTTTGTTCGTGTGTTCGGTGGAGGCGGTGTACAGGATACACCATCAATGTGTTTTTTAATTTCCTCGGGATATTTAATTTGTCCTAGATTTGTCATCACTCCAGAATATTGAGCATTCCCGTAGCTTTTATGTTTTGCTGCCAAAACCATGTCCTTAATAAACAACGGAATCACGCGCACATAGAATAGCTTTTCAGAACCAACATTTCTGCTAATAATACGATGAATTTGTTTCGGATAAGTTTCCAGCTTCATGTAATGGTGGACAGTTTGGGTGATTTCCTCAAAACTGTATTCACCAAGCCGTGTGTCAATTTCTGGTAAGGCAAACAACGTAAAATTACGCATGCTTTTGCTCGGAAAAATACGACGCAAATTAATGGGTATTTGCATTCGAATAATGCCAAGTTTTTGTTTTATGCCTTTTTCTCTTAGTTTAATATGAATCTGTTGCAAAGCATCTGTATAAACCGATGCCAGAAACTCTGTAACACTTACCTGAAATGATTTAGCGGTTTCCAATACATGACTTGATGATATTTCTGCCTGTATTACGCTTAGTCGTGGTTTGGATTTTAATTCGAAGGGTGGTGCCCATGCTTTATTTTTAGGGATATTTGGTGGTATTTCTTTCTGGAAATATTTTTTGTATGAATCTTCAAATTCATAGGCTCTCGGAGATTCATTGATATCCACAAAATATTTCGGAGTCGGGATGTCGTCGCCGAGTTCCCTGAAGTAGGCCAGTAATAAACTATTGAGGAGTTGCATTCCTCCACCGCCGTCGCTCACTGAATGCATCATTTCTAAACTTATTTGCCGCCCTCTTGCCCGAATCCGGTACAATCTGTCATGCACAAATTTTGTTTGAAAGGCTTCCATTGGCGGCCATGTATCTGCTTCAACTTGTGGGACACCTTTGTGTTCTTCTAAGTAATGCCAGAAAAAACCATGTTTTAAATGGACATTGAAATAGGGGAAACGTGCATAGGTTTTTTCTAAAGCGCGTTGAAGTGCAGATACTTTAAGCGGATTTTTTAAATGAATAGAAATGCGAAATGCCGAGGTTAATTCTCGGTCAGAGACAGCCGGAAAAATCTTTCCTGCATTGTCAAGTCTGAACCAGTAAGCCGTTCTGTCCATAGGTGAATTTTAAACAAAGATAATGAAATTCTATGGCGATTATTTATTTTGTGATTATTTTACAAATCGCTCGGTGAATACTGATTGATTCTCATTCACTATCCTCAGGATGAAAACGCCTTTCGGTAAAATGCTTAGCGTGACAGTATGTTTGATTTTTTCTGTTTGAATTATTTGCCCCGTTATATTGATTATTTCTAGGATTGACTGTTCGAATTGTTCCGGATACGAAATCAATAGATTTTTCGAATCTGAAAATATGCTTATGTCCTCGCTTTTTGATGGAGATAGTGCAGCTTGGGTGCCGGTTGTGGTGAAACTTCCGTGAGCTGCCGGAAGCGTGTAACAATCATTCGTTGCAAATGCTTCATATGCAGCAAAGTGATATGTAGTCTCTGCAAGAAAACGCCAAATATTGCGTTATTCTCGTTTCTAAAACAGTCGATCCGCCGGCTGGCGGACTCCTTGGTTTCAGAAACATCGAAAGTCTTATCTTTGACGTTTTCTTATCAGAGACTGAAAAACAGTAGTTTTCTTGCAGACACTATGTCGTCCCGGCATTTTATCCGGTTACGGTACATGTGTTTCCGTTTTCGTAATACATTGCAAAAATTCTGGGAGCAGGGGATTCACCCAATCCGAATTCTGTGTTTGTAATGTAAGGCATATTTGCTTGCGGATCACTATCAACCGTACTGCCTTCTTTTGCAAGGATTAGCACTTTATCGCCCATCCCGCGAGTCCATAGCAGACTTATTGAATTGTCTGAAACAGCTGTGCTTATTAAATCTGAACATTGTATGGGAGAAGGGACGCAGCCGTGTCCACCCATAAAATCAAAGGAAATCATATTGTAATTTTCCACAATATTTGTCATCGGTTTATTGGTTGCGCCGCCTGTCCAATTCAGTGATGACGGTGTGCTTATAATCGGTAAAGTTTGTGTTATTTGATGAGCCGGGAAACGGACAGTCATCATCATCAATATTGCCGTTATTTTAATATATAGTCCCATATGCGCCGTTGCATTGATGTCATTGTCTTCAAAATGTGCATCAATATAATCTTGATCCACATGATAAATTAACAACTCGAAACCCGGCACGGATGCATTGAAGCCAATTTGCTGCCGGTTTTCAATCAAAAAATATTCATTTGTGTTTGTTGTGGTGAAATAATAGGCTTGTTGTCAAATATCTGTTGGCATCGTATTAATGGTAATCGGACTGTTGAGTTCTGTGGCGGTTAACCAGTTGTAGTAATATATTTTAGTAAAAATGTTGGGATGTGTAGGCTGCGAGCCCATTGGTGTGCCGTTCCACGAGCCGTCTGCTTGTAAATCCCAAAAACCTGTTCCCCGATAATCGGGATTTGTGTAATCGGTATCATAAAAATCAGGAGCACCGAGCAAATGCCCAATTTATAATCGCATCACCGAAGGGTTTAATGCTGATATCTGTATTGTCTGATTGTTGAAAATTAATAAACGCAGGTTTAGCAGGAATCCCGCGGCTTTTCCCAATTTGTCCGAGATGTGTGTTCTTTAAAATCTGTGATTGAGTGAATGAACTTTGCATCAATAAAACAATCAATAAAAAAATCGTTTGTTTGAGTGAAAGGACTTGCATAGCTTTGTTATTTTACGGTTTTTCATGCAATATACGGAAAAACGAATGTGATTGAATTATGCTTGTTTTTTTATACATCCTGTACAACTTCACCTGCCATCATACTGCCAAAAATCGACGGTAAATAAGAAATTGTTCCGGCATTTTATTTTTAACGTTTGCAATGGAAAGGAATAAATCAATGAATATGTTTAAAGCCATGGGATCCCCGTTCACCGCATTCACGGATTTTTCGTTTTAATCCGAGTCAGCCGGGTGGGCAAATAGCTGCGGCGACCGACGGAGGAGGAATTCGCCGGAGCTGTGGTTGTGGGTGTCCGGATTAAAGAGAAATACGGGTTCAGCAGTGAATTTCTTTGCAAAGCTTTCTTGTTTGGCAGACAACAAAGCGGGATGAATATAGAATTTTGTTTGACGGTAATTAAAATCCAATAGCATGCGTTGCCTTATTTTAATATGTCCTGTATGACTTCACCTGCCATCATACTGCCAAAAATCGACGGTAAATAAGAAATCGTCCCGGCATTTGACTTTTTATTCAGTCCTGTTTCTAAAATAACCGCTTCTTTTTGTGGCGGTTCATCTGAAAAAACCACCTTAAATCCTTTATAAATTCCGAGTTTGTGCAGTCGTTTCCTCAGCATTCTCCCCAACATGCAGTTATGTGATTTGCTGATATCTGCTATTTTAACGGATGTATGATCCATTTTTGCACCTGATCCCAAAGATGAAATCAGCGGCAGTTTATGTGCAAGACAATAGGTGATTAAATTGATTTTGGGCGTCAATGTATCTATGCAATCCAATACATAATCGTAAGATTCGGATAACAAATTTTCACGATTTGCTTCTGTTAGAAATTCCTTGCGGGCGTGAATAATTAGTTTCGGATTGATATCTAACAAACGACTTTTCATAACATCCACTTTGCTCATTCCGATTGTACTGTTTAGTGCAAGGAGCTGTCGGTTTAAGTTGCTTTCTGTAACAACATCGGCATCCACAAGGGTGATCACTCCAATTCCGGCTCGAACCAAATGTTCTGCCGCCCATGAACCGACTCCTCCGAGTCCGACAATAAAAATATGGGATTGGTTTAATTTTGAAACGCCATCTTTTCCAATCAGTAATTTAGTTCTGCTTTGCCAATCTGTTGTATTCATGCTTTTATTGCTGCAAAGTTTTTATGAATTTGTTCCGTTAAGCTTTCAATTGAGATATTTCGCAGTCGTGCGGCATATTCATAAACGTTCAAAATATTTGCGGAAGCTTCATCAGTTTCAAAAAAGAGTTTGTCCTTGGGCGTGTTTATCAGGCAGTCGTCTAATTTGCTTTGATTGCGTAATAAATCTGCACCGTAAGAAAGATATAATCCATGCTGTGTGAGTTGTTGCATGTTTTCACTGTTTCCTTGATATCCGTGGATAATCCAAGCTTGTTTCGGCTGATACATCTTTTTTAATGCAATAATATCAGGATACGATTTTACTGCATGAATAATCAGTGGTTTACGAATCTGTTCGCTCAATTCAATTTGTAGTCGAAATAATTTTACTTGCTTATCCCAATTCGTCGATGAGCTACGGTCTAAACCACATTCCCCGATGGCAAAGGCAAAGCGAACTTTCGGGAAAATTTCATCAATTAATGCTTGTGGAGTATTTTTTTCTGCATGCCAGGGATGAGCTCCGATAGAAAATAATATTCCTTCCGGGATGGAGGCATTATGAAATAAACTGATGATTTCAATATGCTCTTCATTTGTTGATTCCTGATGCGTATGTATGTTGATCAATTGTTGTGTCATGATATTTTAAACTTTTTTCCTTGAAAATTTCCATGCAATATCATTTGCTTTCGAAGCGTCTCTACAAATTCAAAATTTTTTAATCCGCCCCAGTCAGGGCTGATAATTATTATTTTCGGAGATTCGCTGGTAAATCGTTCCATCACAATGTTAGGATTGAGCTTTTCCAAAAAACGAATCACTAATTCAATGTATGAATCTACTGTGAAGTTAACAAAATCTTCAGGAACTTGTTTAAACTCATCAGCAATTGCCGTTCCTTTTAATACTTGCAGTTGATGCAGTTTTAGACTGTTTGGTTGCAATGAGTTGATAAAATCTGCATGGGATAGTATCTCTAACTCAGATTCTCCGGGCAAACCAAAAATTAAATGCGCTCCTGTATGAAAATGCTTTCCCTTGCATGCGGCAAATGCATTAATTGTCGATTGAGCATCATGCCCGCGATTGATTCGCCTGAGCGTTCTGTCCAGACTGGATTCAATGCCGAACTCAAGATTCACGTAATTCGATTTTGCGAGGGTATCCAATAATTCAATTTGGGTTTCGGAAATGCTGTCGGGACGTGTGGCAACGACAAGCCCGACGACTCCCTTTGTATCCAGCGCTTCGTTCATCATATTTGCAAAATCGGTGTCGCTTGTATAGGTGTTTGTGTAGGACTGGAAATATGCCAGATATTTTTGAGATTTGTATTTTTTTGCAAAAAAATCGATGCCCTCAGTCAGTTGTTCCCGAATGGATTTGTCGGGTTTACAATAAAATGGCGAAAAACTAGAATTATTGCAGTATGTACAACCGTCAAAAGATAAATTTCCGTCCAGATTCGGACAACCCAATCCGGTATTCACTGAGATTTTTTGCACCCTTTCTCCGAATGTTTTCCGGATATAAGCTGAGTATTCATTCCACCGCTTTTGTTTTTGTGTTTGCGTTACGTTCACGTGGTAAAAAAACAGAAAAAAGGTGAGTTTGCAAAATTTACTTGTCATGCTTTCCAACTCAAAACAAACAGACCAAAAACCGCTGTTCACCGCAGTTTTTTTTGTTATCCTAACAATTCTCAGCGTAAAAATAGCAAGCTAAGTACATATAAAATAGACATGTGCTGCTTTAAATTGCAGATTCTAAGAAAAATATCTTAAAAAAATTCAACAATAATGCAGGCTTTTGTGTTAGCTTAATTAAATTTGAAACGATTTTGAAAACTGTAAAAATGCAATTATGAAAGAGAACAAGATTATTCAGTTAACACAGGATGTGAGTTGGGTAGGAATTCTCGACCGCGATATTGTCACCTTTGATATCGTTATGGAAACAGAATACGGAACCACATATAATTCTTATTTCATCAATGCAGAAAAGAAAACGCTGGTAGAAACTGCGAAAGAAAAATTTTGGGATGTGTATAAAGCAAAACTGGAGCAAGTTGTTGATATCAGTAATCTGGATTATATTGTGTTAGATCATACAGAACCAGATCATTCCGGCAGTTTAGTGCATTTATTGAAGCTGGCTCCGAATGCAACGGTTGTTGGTACGGGACAGGCAATTCGCTATCTTAACGAGATTGTCGGGAAACCGTTCAAACACATTGTTGTAAAACACGGCGACACACTTGATTTGGGAAATAAAACACTGGAATTTGTCGGTGCTCCGAATTTACACTGGCCTGATTCCATGTACACCTATCTGAAAGAAGATAAAATTTTATTTACTTGTGATTCCTTTGGTGCTCATTATTGTTCCGATGAAATGATTGATGGACAGGTTGACAGAGAATCGTATCTTGATGCATTCAAATATTATTTCGATGTGATATTAAAGCCGTTCAGTAAATTTATGCTGAAAGCTATCGATAAAATTAAGGATTTAGATATTGATATGATTGCAACCGGGCATGGTCCAATTTTGAAAAATCATTGGAAAGAAATGGTTGAGTTGTCAAAGCAATATTCTGAAGAATACATGAATCAGACCGATTTACCTTCTCATAGAGTCTTAATTAGTTATTTGTCGGCTTATGGTTATACGAATGAGATGGCAGAGGCAATGGCTGAAGGAATCCGCGAAGAAGGATTGGATGTGAAACTACTGGATATCGAAAATGTTGAACTCGGTGAACTAGATTCTGAAATTGTTCGTTCCGATGCATTGATGGTTGGATGTCCAACATTAAATCAAAATATTTTATTGCCCGTTTACCGGATGTTTGCCTTAATTAATCCAATCCGCGATAAAGGGAAAATTGCAACTTCTTTTGGTTCTTACGGATGGAGTGGGGAAGGCGTGAAAATCATGCAGCCGATATTGCAAAATTTAAAGCTAAAAACCCCGCTTGAGCCTATGGCAATGAAATTCAGACCGAACGAGGAAAATAAATCTTTTCTAAAAGCTTACGGACGAGAATTTGCACAAGCCGTAAAAGCATAGAAAAAATCACCGCTGAAATATGCAATGCAAAGCATTTCGGATCGTAAACTATCTGCTGAATTTTGATTTTTCCCCATTGAATGACAATCGGTTTCCCTTTTTCCAAACCCCAAATTCCCTGAGTGTCATTTTTCAGGAGTGAGCGAACTGAAAAGTGTAACACGAAATAATGCCGACGCACGTCGAAACCTCCAACCTCTAACTGAACTTGTCCGGCGCAACGCAGTGAAGACGGAAACCTCTAACCTCTAACCTCTAACCTCTAACCTCTAACCTCTAACCTCTAACCT
>CAYOUD010000100.1:0-10044 GCA_964407055.1 uncultured Bacteroidales bacterium
CTAATACTTGAAAAACGAATTTTTCTGATTGTGTTAAAGCTAAGCTTGTTCGGATATTGAGAGATATTTACCCATCGAAACATGAAAAAAATCATGAGTCTGCTTTAAAAATGCAGATTAAGCCTTATCTTTACGCAAAATTAAAAGTAAAAATTATGGAATTACTCAAAGGAAAAGTCGCTCTGATTACCGGAGCAGCGCGCGGAATTGGGAAAGCCATTGCGCTGAAATATGTTCAGGAGGGTGCCGACGTAGCATTCACCGATATTAAAGAAGATGAAAACTTTAAGGACACTGAAGCTGAATTGAAATCATTTGGCACTAATGTCAAGGGATATATCAGTAATGCTGCAAGTTTTGAGGCATCACAGGTGCTTGCTGATGAGGTTATTAAGGATTTTGGACGCTTAGATATATTAGTGAACAATGCTGGAATTACCCGTGATAATTTGTTGATGAGAATGACAGAAGAACAGTGGGATATCATCATGAATATCAACCTGAAATCTGTTTTTAACATGACAAAAGTTTTCATGCGTCAGATGATGAAACAACGTCAGGGTTCTATTATCAACTTGAGTTCTGTTGTAGGTGTTCAGGGAAATGCCGGACAAGCTAATTATGCAGCTTCGAAAGCAGGAATTATTGGGTTTACCAAATCGGTTGCTCAGGAGCTTGGTTCGCGTAATATTCGTGCAAATGCAATTGCTCCCGGATTCATTGAAACAGAAATGACTGCCAATCTGCCCGAGGATGTTAAAAAGGGATGGTATAATCAAATTCCTTTAAAACGTGCAGGAAAAGCCGAAGAAGTTGCTGATGTGGCAGTCTTCTTAGGCTCTGATATGTCTTCTTTTGTTTCCGGTCAAACCATTCACGTTTGTGGAGCAATGTTAACCTAAGCAATTTTGAGTTTAATTTTTACATATTCGCCCTGGTGGTTAGTGGCAGGTTTGATTGCAGCAATCGGACTTAGCACATTATTATATTATCGAGATGAAAAACTTAGCGAGCTGAAAAAAGGTATGATTCGCTTTTTATTCGGGTTGCGTGCTTTTTTCATCTTTGCCTTAATATTTTTACTATTGGGACCAGAGGTGAAATTCACAAAATCTGAAACACAGAAACCGGTTTTTGTTATTTTACAAGATAATTCAGAATCCGTTCCCATGAATCAGGATTCCGTGTATTATAGAAATGATTATCAGACAGATTTGGAATCGTTTGTGGCAAAAATATCAGATAAATTTGATGTAAGGACACTGTTTTTTGGAGATTCAGTACGTGAGGGTTCTGACTTAGATTTTAGCGATAAATTAACCAATATGTCCGATTTATCGGAGTCGATTGAGTTACGATTTAGTCGGGAGTCACTTGGCGCAGTTTTACTGGCGAGTGACGGATTGTATAATCAGGGGATGAACCCGCTCAACCAATTATCAGGCTTGCCGGTTCCGGTGTTTTCACTTGCACTTGGGGATACGCTACAACAGAAAGATGCATTGATTGCGGATCTGGATTATAATCAACTGGCATTCTATAAAAATAGCTTTCCTGTCCGTGTGTATTATGAGGTATGGGATGCAAAGGATAAAAAACTGGATATTTTAATTAAAAAAGACAATACCGTAATTGAGCGCAAACAAGTTGAAATTTCCCAAAATTCAGCCCGCGGACATGTTGATTTTGAAATTGAAGCCAATCATTTAGGACTGCAGGTGTATGAGATTGAAATACCAGCGCTCGAACAGGAAATATCTCTTAAAAATAATACGGACATAATGCTGGTCAACGTCATAGACAATCAACAAGAAATTTTATTGCTTGGTAAAGCTCCACATCCCGATTTAGGCGCTATTCGTAGGGCATTGGAACAGAACCTGAATTATTCAGTTCGTTTGCATATGGCTGAAGATTTGCCCTTGGATATTTCTGATGTTGATTTGGTAATTTTGCATGATTTGCCCGCTGCTCAATATCCCATTTCAAATTTTATCACAAACATGGATCGTAAGAAACTGCCTGCTATGTATATTTTGGGTCAAGGCTCAGATATTCAGGCATTTAATCGTTTGGGATTACCCATTCAGGTACAAATAAGAGGGAATAGTTTTGATAATGCTCAAGCTGTGTTAAATCAACAATTCGACTTGTTTGATATTCCACAAAACCTGCTTGATATCCTTGAGAGGATTCCACCTCTTCGTGTACCGTTTGCGAGCATTCAATTGCAGGACTCCTATGATATCGCATTTAATCAGCGTATTTCAGGAATAGAAACCGACAATGCACTTTTGGCATTTATGCAATATGATGAAAGTAAAGTTGCAATAATAACCGGAACCGGAATTTGGAGATGGCGAATGTTCGATTTTCGTTTTAATGGAAATCACGATGCCTTTGATGAATTTATTAATAAAAGCATACAGTATCTTATAACAAAAAGCAGCGGACAACAATTTTCAGTGAATGTTAATCAGATGTTTACAAATAACGAAGCGGTTGTTTTTCAGGCTGAGCTTTACAATGATGCATGGGAATTAGTGAATGATCCGGAGGTAAGTTTATCTATCGAAGATACACTTGAACAAAAACTTGAATACACAAT
The DNA here is from genome assembly GCA_964407055.1 of uncultured Bacteroidales bacterium. GTDB lineage: Bacteria > Bacteroidota > Bacteroidia > Bacteroidales > ML635J-15 > JAQIBY01. The sequence goes on from CAYOUD010000100.1 coordinate 2,609, forward strand.
GAACCGGGGGATGAATGCTTATCGCTTAAATTTAGGCAATCTTGCTGCCGGAAAATATTCATGGATTGCTGAAACAAGTTTTCAAGGCAATAACTTCAGCGAAACAGGAAGCTTTATTATACGTGAAATTTCGGTTGAAGGACTGAAAACCCGCGCTGATCATCAATTATTATCAATGATTGCGAATCAAACAAACGGAGAATTGATTTACCCAAAAGATCTGGAGGTTTTTTCACACAAAATACTGTCAGATGACATTAGCAAATCCCGTGTATTTACAAAAGAAAACCGCACTTCCTTGTTAAATCTAAAATGGATATTTTTTTTGCTGGTCAGTTGGATTAGTATAGAGTGGTTTTTGCGAAAATTTTATGGGAGTTATTAATGAGCGCTGCTTGTGAAATTTGAAATTTAAAAGCATTGCAAATCAGAGTAATTCAATTAATCAATATTCTTGTAAAACTCCAATTCCGATTGAAACCCGTCATTGTAAAATTGGGTAACTTTTAAATAATCGTCTTCGATTTTATGAATTTGAAACAGTGAGCGACTGTTGTATTTGTCGTAGCCAATGATGTAATCGGGGGCTTTGTCATAATACACTTTAAGCTGACCTCGCTTTATTTCCCAATTCATATCGTTGGTTGATCCGGAAAGCGTTGTAAACCCTTCGTTGTTTTCACTAAATGAGTATTCAGGAATATTGACTTCCAAATCGCCGTTTGAATCCAAAGCATACCAATATCCGATAATTTCATCTTCCATACGAATGTCTTCATCGGTTTGTCCACAGCCTGTTAAAAACAGGACTCCTGACAGCAATATGAATAAATAAACGATTTTAGTTTTCATAAAAATGCATTTCTTTAATGTATTGATAAACAGAATCGGGTATAAAATAACGAATATTTTTTTGATTTTGTATCGCATTGCGGATAAATGATGCAGAAATATCAAATTGGGGAGCATCAAACACTTGAATAATTTCACGCTTAATTTCATCTTTCCATCGTTCAGGAATGTCAGAACCCGGTCGGCGATACACATAAATTTGGTGTCTATCAAGGATTTGCTCCACATTGTACCATTTATGCAAATGCGTTAAATTATCGCCTCCCACAATTAACACAAATTCACGTTTAGTATATTTTTCACGCAAATGGGTCAAGGTATGGACTGTATAATTGGGCTTTGGCAAATTAAACTCGATGTCCGATGCTTTAAAATCATACTGATCTTTAATTGCAAGATTAACCAAATGCTGTCTGTCTCGGTTGTCAAGCAAGTTTTCCCGCTTTTTGAACGGGCTTTGTGGGGTAATAACAAACCAAATTTCATCCAAATCAGTAAACTGGTGCATGTAATTAGCAAGCATCAAATGTCCATGATGGATAGGATTAAAGGTGCCGAAAAACAAGCCTGTTTTCATGAGTTTCAATTTGTACAAAAATACGGATTTTATCGCAGAAATTTATTTTTTTCACGATTTTGCTTGCAGAATGCATCAAATCTGATTTTCATTTTTCATCAAAATAATTATCTTTACGTGAATAAAGAAGGTTATTATGCTAAAATCACAATTAAAAACATTAATGATTGATGCCTCCACAGGCTTTTATAAAAGTTTACGATACGATATTGGTAAATTTTGGGGTCCGGTTGATTTGGGTATTCATCTCGCTTATAAGCACAACAGCTTAAATTTTGGTACCGGATTACTTGCCGGTTCAATTTTTCCCGGTTCAAATCGCATGGTTTTTACCGGGATTAGTCCAAACTGGCATGGATTTTACATTTCCAGTATGGGAGGTGCAGGTTTGGTTTTTGATAATTTGGGAATCAATCTTTTATCCATTAAAGGAAAAGCTGACAAACTGTCTGTCTTATATTTAAATCGTATTCATGGGGAAGAAATTCAGGTAGAACTCCTTCCTGTTGATGCCGAAGAAATTTGGAGAAAGGGCAGGGGCGGCGTTTATCCGATGATGGAGCATGCTTACGAAATATTTGGAGAAAAATACACAAACTCACCACGAATTTTGGCTGTCGGTCCGGCTGCTATGTACTCAGATTTTGGTGCAATTTGCTCAGCACCAATTAAAAAGAATAAAATTACAGCGGTTGATACTTGGGCCGGTCGAGGTGGTTTGGGAAGCAAATTGCTGCAAGAACATGGAATTGTTGCTGTAATCTACGGAGGAACCTTCGTTGATGAAGATTTCCGTGACAGAAAAGTAGCCGATGAATGGTTTAAAGACAGGTATGATAAAAAGCTTGCCGCCAAAGATTTAGAGGCAACCACGAAATACCGTTTCGATCCGAATTTCAATACCGGAGGAACTTTTGGCGTAAACTATGCCAACAATGCTGAGTATATGACTGCTTTTAATTATCGAAGCATTTATTGGGATACTCCTTATCGGGTAGAGTTGCATAAAAAATTCATCCTTAATCATTATCTAAAACAATTTAATGAGGAAACTATTTTGCCGAAAATGCAGAAAAACTGCGGAGAGCCCTGTGTTGCCGTTTGCAAAAAAATGAAAGACGAATTCAAAAAGGACTACGAGCCCTATCAAACCATGGGTCCATTATGCGGAATTTTCGATCAACGAGCAGCAGAAAAACTCAACGGCAAAGCGGATAGCATGGGTTTCGATGCAATCTCTGTTGGTGGTGTGCTTGCATGGTTGATGGATTGCATGGATGAAGGACTTATTGAGCCTGCAGAACTCGGAATTAAGGGCAAACCCAACTGGGATGTCAATCATTTTGATTTGGAAGAAACATCCATGCACAATGCGGATCTTGGAATTGCGCTGATTGATGCTATGCTTGGTGATGACCGTAAAATTGATCTCCTTCTCGGAGCCAGAAAATTTGCCAGAGGACTTGCGAAGGATAAGTCAAAGCAGATTATGGATTTGTTTGTTTACAATGCTTTTGCGCGTCAAGGATGGATGGTTCCGAATCAATACTGGACTCCCGGAGTGCTTGCTCCAATGGCAATTATGGGGAAATATTACAACGATTACGGTCGTAAGTTTTTTGAACCCAGAGCACTCGGACAGCTTAGCGCTGAGCGAATGAAAAAAGAACTTATGTTGGACAATCTCGGAATTTGCCGTTTCCACAGAGCATGGGCTGAAGATATCATGCCCGATATTGTTGAGAAATTATTTGGTGATAAAATCGGATTCCTGAAAAGTATCGACCTGACAGCCAGTCGTATTAACAGCCGTAACTCATCCGTATTTTGGGAGTCAGAACGGAATATTGATTATGTTATGACCTTCTTCAAAAAGAAATATGAAGAAGATCAAAGTGATGAAGTCTTAAATGCTTGGTTAAAACGTTTTGAAGATGATAAACATCAAGCCGCATTTGATTTTTGGTATGAAATCCATAAAGGAATTCACGAATCATTGCGGGATTTTCCGGTTTAAAATAATGTACAATATCGGTTGCAATATGAAATTTTGCGCATTTTGAAACACCAAACTTTCAATTTATCACACCGCTAAATTAATGTAATTCATTTAATTAGACCACTTTCTGCCCAATTTTTTATATTGTTTGTTAGGTTTTCGTGCTTTCTTCTTCCCATCTGTTTCCCAGTGCGTTGGCAAGATGTCTCGTTCTAAATTTAGGACAAGACATGTAAACCTATTTCAGGACAAGACAATTCTAATTTAATATTTTCTAATTCTGCTTTTGATTTTTCTCTTAATTCAAATGATTTTCGAACTTTATCACCAATTGCTTTTACAGTTTGCTCATTAGGGATACTTATCAAAATATTACCAAGGTCAGAATCTGAAACATTTGGTATGGCTGCACCTGTTCTAAGCATATAAATTTGATTCAAAAAATAATCTGATTGAAAATAATAAAGTAAAAAATATGGGTCTATTTTAAAATTCCGTAAAACTCTAAAACCATTAGTACAAATTGCTCCATTATGTGACTCTGTAACTAAAGCGGTTGCATGCTTCCTTGAACCAATTGAATTACCTGCAATTGCTGTTATAATATCCCCCGTTTTAATTTCATATGAGGCTCTACTTGGTAACTCATATACATTTAGTTCAGTAGAATTAATGATTTCAAAGGATGGTGTATTTATATCAGATAATTCTACATATTCTACTATGGTATTTGACTTTGATAATAATTTACTTTTCAATTTTACAATTTTGACCAATTCCGAAAGTTTTTTTGCGTTATTTGATTTAATTATATTAAGTAATTTTTTTGTTTCAGGAGAATAATAATCATAATCAAAACGACCATTCAATTCATTATAATTAATTGAGTATGAATTATCATTTTCAAGATTTATGTCATTGATAAAATTATAATAATCCTTTACCGTAGTAGAAAAATTTTCGTCAAGAATAGGTTGGTTCAAATCGTCAGTGATTTTATTCCCATAATTATCCTTTTTATAGATTGGATTTCCATTCTTATTACCTTGATACCCAAGTTTTGTAATTTTGCTAAAAAACACATTGTATTCTGTTACTGAATTAGCACTATCTTTTTCAAGGAATAATAAAGATGTCTTTACGCCAGTTCCATAAGGAATAAATGTTTCTTGTGGGAGGTTTACAATAGCAAGTATTTTACACCTTTGTTTTATATAAAAACGTAAATATTCTAATGATGGGTTTTCAAAATGACCATTAGGCAAGACAATACCCATTCTTCCGCCTTCTTTTAATAAATCAATGGAGCGTTCTATAAATAATATTTCTGCTGTTTGAGCATTTTGTAGCTTGTTAGTTTTCGTATATTTTGAATCATTTTTTATCCATTTATAACCCAAATCAAATTTAGATAAAATTGACTTATTAGTTATTTTCCCTGCTGTTCCAAAAGGAGGATTTGTTAATACAATATCAAAACCTTTTTTCACTTTATCATTAATGAAATCTAATTTTAATTCATCAAAATCATTTAAAGAATTAGTATTGGAAATATTAGTTTCAACATTCGCTTCAAGAATTAATTTCATTTTTGCAATTCGTGCAATACTCTTATTAATATCAATCCCATATATGTTATTTTTAATAATATCGCTAAGATTACAATTAACATTTTGCATTTTGATAAATTCTAAAGCAGAAAACAAAAAGCCACCACTACCACAAGCAGGATCAATAATTGTTTCATTAAGTTTTGGTTGAATTATTTTTACACAAAAATCTATTATTGGTTCAGGTGTAAAGAACTGACCACGACCATCTTTTTCTTGATGAGAAAGAAATTTTTGAAAAGCAAGTCCTTTAGCATCAGAAGAAGAATTAGTTAAAGAAATATCTTGAAGTTTGTTAACTATAAACCCTAACGAACTGTCACTAATACGAATTTTTTCATCCTTGTCAAATAAATCTGCATATTCAATTTTTGTTTTATTAAACAGCTCATTTATTCGAGAAGAAAAATTGTTAGTTTTTTTTGAGTTCTTTATTAATTCAAACTCTTCAGAACTTATTTTGAAAATTTTATTTTTTTCTCTTTCGTCAAGAATTTTAATAAACAATAATTTAATAAATTCTTCAAGTGTTTGCTGAGTTGAAAGACCATCATTAGCATAAATGAAATTATGAATTTCTTCAAATTTCCTTAAAAGTTTATCAGTCTTATTTAGTCCAAAATCAAGTTGTAATTCCATAATAAAATTATTTTACACATTTGTGGCAAAGATAACACACATTTGTGTAATAACAAAATTATCTTTCATCTAATTGAGATTTATCAAGTTTTCTTGGTTTTGGTTTTGTCTCTTTAATACATTTATCAATATTATTATACCAAGGTTTAAGTAACGAATGTCTTTTATAATTATCTTTACTCGTTAATATATCAATCGTATAGTTTTGTTGTAAATGATTTGGTGATTTTCCTTGAGGATTTAAATTATCTGCATTTGCAAATATAAATTCATGTTTACCTGTTCTTAAAAATAAATCTACACTTAAAATGTTAAATTCAGTTACTAATGGACCAGTACTTTTAATATTTGTTACAGGGTCAATTCTTGTTGAAGGCATATGAGTTTGCAATAATCGAATCGGTGCTGTAAGTTCCCAATAGGAATCTTCTGTAAAAGAATCTACTTCAAAACTATTTAACCATTCTTCAATTTCATTTTTTGATTCCCATAAACCTGTTAGATTTGGAATACCCGAACCTGGATTACTTTTACTCCATTTAAATTTTGGAAAAACTCCTTTATTTTTCTTCTCCCATTTTTCTTTTGCATTATTATATGCTTTATTTCCAGATTTATAAATGCTTAAAATCTGTTTTTTTCTTTCCACAGAATGCTTATTGAGTAAATTAATGCAAGATGATTGTTTTAAAAGTCCACTTCTTTTTTCCGAATTAGATTTTACTCCTTTACATTCAACAACATACCATTTATCTTTTTTTAAATTCTTCTTTCTAATATAAAAGTCTCCCCTTGCATCAGCACTCTTTGCATTATAACCACCATCAGGTTTTTCTTTTATTCGAAGTACTTCATAGCCTAAAGATTCTGCATATTCTTTAAAGAGTAATTCTCCAATTGAACCTAAAATGTATCCTTCGGCTCCAGGACTCATTTTTAAAACTTCAAGAAATGTATTAACATCTACTCCAAAATTTCTGTTAATGTAATTTGTTATATTCTCCATGACTTTCAATTTTTTCAATTAATTCTGAAAATGAAATTTGGAGAGCAATAGCTAATTTATAAGCTACTTGTATTGAAATATTTCTCTCGCCTTTTTCTATGTCGCTAATATATGTTCTGTCAATATTAGCATCAAACGCAAGAGTTTCTTGAGATAAGTTTTTTTCAAGGCGTAATTTCTTAATAATTTCTCCAAAAATCTGTTGTAAATTCATGGAGCAAAGATGTAAATATGTTGACTATTATATAACGGACTATCGTCTGCAATATAACGTTAGAAAAAAATAACTCTTTTGTTTTTTTTGGGTTGGCTTTTTTGTGTGTCGGCAAAAACCAAATGTGTTATTTGTGCGAGGGCTTTTCATTTCTTTTTCTTGTAGCAAATTTGTCATTCTGTTTCGTTTCTCCTGCTTGTGCCTAACGTTTGGTATAAGAATAGTAGCCGACTGCGTGACACTTTCCTGTCAAGTTAAAAGAAAATTGAAGCGGGCTACAACCCTTGAATTCACTACTATCTCGGCTATTATTTTTATACATTGTGTGTGCCCAGCATGAGCTGCTCACACCCAACCGAAAGGTCAGTAAAAATTTTAAAATTACAAATAAAGTTTTACACGACCAAAGGTTGGGTAATTTATTCCAGAGGGTTTAAGTCCCTTATGCGCAGGAGTAACTCCCTGAAGCATTAGCAAGTGGCAAGGTGGTTTACCGTGAGGTATGCACTGAAGGAAGCCAAACGGCAAAGTCTGGTACT
>CAYOUD010000101.1:0-2452 GCA_964407055.1 uncultured Bacteroidales bacterium
ATAATGCTGACATCATCAGTAAAAATTCGGTTTTTATCCTGGTTTTTGAGTTGATATGCTTTTTCAATCAGCGATAATCGAAACGCTTGGGGTGTTTGGGCTTTAACTAACAAATCCCGATTTTTAATTTCCGAAAACTTTCCGTTGGTATCAGTTTCATAAATGGTATCATTCATCTTGCTTACAGCTACGGCAACACTATGCTTAGATAAAGCTGTGTGAAGATTTCGAATTGTTTTTTCAGAAATATTTGGTCGTGCCGCATCGTGAAACAATAACTTAGCATCCGCATCTTTCATGAATTTTCGGATGTAATGAATCGCTTTTTCAGTGGATTCATTTCGGCTTGCACCACCTGAAATAATATGCTGTTTGCACAATGTTTTAGGAGTGTCGGGAATGAGTTTGAAATAATCGGGATGGCAGACAATAATAATGTGACGAAAAAGGCCGCTGTTCTCAAAGGCCTCAATTGAGTATTGGATAACCGGTTTTCCGGCAAGCAACGTAAACTGTTTTGGTAAATCCGAATTCATACGTAACCCGGAGCCACCTGCAAGAATAATAGCGATGGAAGTCATAAGAAACAAACAGCATCACCGAAGCGATGCGTTCTATATGTTTTATAAAGACGCTTTGTAAGCTTCTGCATCCATCAGCTCCTCAATTTCTGATGCATCAGAAATTTTGATTTTCACAATCCAGCCGTCTCCGTAAGGATCTTTGTTAATAAGGTCAGGAGCATCTTCTAATTTTTCATTGAATTCCAAAACTTTACCACCAATCGGCATGTAAATGTCTGAAACGGTTTTTACTGCTTCAATGCTACCAAAAGTTTCCTCTTTATCAAGCGTTTCGCCTTCGGTTTCAACCTCAACAAAAACAACATCGCCAAGTTGTTCCTGTGCGTGAGCTGATACACCTACATATGCTTCATCACCTTCAATACGAATCCATTCATGCGATTTTGCGTACTTGTAATTTGCTTTAATTTCCATTATCGTAAAATTATTTGTTGATTAATATCTTCAGAGCAAATGTAAGAAAAAAGATTGAATTGACATATTGTTTAAGAGCATAGAAATTCAAAATGCAAAAAAAATCTGATTATTGGTTAAAAAACAATTGCTTGCTGGTTTTTTTGATTCTTCCAGTAGAATGGTTGAAATGTTTTGAGATGATGTTTGTACAAGTTTGTTATCTTTACATAAATTGCGGCAAGCTTTTTGTTAAATGATAGTTTTAAAAACGGAATCTTATGAAACGAATTGTTTTTTTATTGCCTTTGTTGGCAACTTTATTTTTTCTCCCTTCTTGTGGTGAAGATCCGGTTGATGAGACAGCAATCATCGAAGTGTTGAATAATATTACTGAACCGACAACCTGGTCGGGAGATAATATTTACGTGATTAAAAAATACGATTTTTATGTCGATGCTGACCTGACAATTATGCCGGGAGCAATCATCAAATTTACTGAAAGCGGTGCGAATATGACAATTGGCATTGGTGCTAGCATTACTGCGAATGGAGAAGCAGGTAATCCGGTTGTGTTTACTGCTTACGCTGATGATTCAAAAGGTGGCGATACCAATGATGATGAAGGCAGTTCGGCAAGTGCTGAGGCATGGGGACAAATTGATGTGAACGGAGAAACTGCAAACTTTAACTTTTGTGAGTTTTATTTTGGAGGTTTGGGAAATAATGTAAGTCTTAATTATTCTGCTGGAGCCAAAGGTTCTGTTACCAATAGTGTATTTAAGCATAATCTCGGTGGTCCTGATGGTAATTATTTTTACGGAGTGTTACATGCCGATGGTGCTGATTCAAATTTTGAAGTAAGTAATACCCGTTTTGAAAGTAATGTTTTACCTCTGACAATTACTGCTGATATTAGCATGGATGACTCAAATAGTTTTATTGACAATACCTATCAGGGAATTTTTGTGAGTGGATCTGTCAATGGGATAACTACCTGGGAAGAAACTGAAATTGCATTTGTGTATACCGAGCTTAATTTTCAAATTAATACCGGGCAAAAATTAAATATGACAACGGATGTGGTCATTAAATTCATTCGATCCGATTCGGAAATGTACCTTTACAACGGAACCGATAATTTGTCATCAAATTACTCAAATCCGAGTGATGTAAATTACACTTCGTATATGGATGATAGTATAGGCGGAGATTCCAACGGTGACGGTAGTGCATCCTCTCCCTCATCAGGAGATTGGAAGGGAATTTATATGGACAATCAAAAATCCTACGTGGATTGGGAAAATGTTCATTACGATTCCGGACCAGTAGTATAATTCATAATCCGAAATAAATTAGAAAAGGGACAAATTTGTCCCTTTTCTCAATTTGCGTTTTCGTCAATTAATTATTTCCGTTTTCCATCCCATTTTGATTTTGGCTCAGCATCATTAGAGCTCCACTTTCCTGTAAAT
>CAYOUD010000101.1:2552-10023 GCA_964407055.1 uncultured Bacteroidales bacterium
TCCATCCCATTTTGATTTTGGCTCAGCATCATTAGAGCTCCACTTTCCTGTAAATACGGTAAAATCCTCATCAAAAACAAACACCATTCGGCCTTTTCCATTTGATTGATACCACCAACCGGTTAATACATTTCCATTTAAAGTGGCATCAATACGTCCGTCCATGTGTTTGTAGGTGCCGGTCACTTTGCTGCCGTTTTGGCTGAGTGTCATGTCCTTGAAGTCGGTTTCATAAACACCATCAATTTGTTGCGCATTTGCAATGAAGAATGCAAATAACAACGAAATAAGAATCCAGAGTTTTTTCATTTTTTTTAGTTTTAAGGGTTAAATTTTTTATTTGCAAGATATGAAAAAATCATTATTTGATTTTCTTGATGAGTAAGTTTTTTGATGGAACCTCTACGAGGTTATTTTTTATTTGGTGCTATGTTTTTTTACAAAAATTTAACTTCTACGAGGTTATTTTTGTTTTACTATATGCTTATTTGTAATAGGGTACCAAGATTGTAATTTATTTTATTAGATATAATTAAGCGTTTCCTGCTTTTATAATGGAAATAATAAGCTCGTAGAGCTAGCATAAAACACTACTACTCAGGCATTTCCGGATATGCCACCGGATTTTCAGGCCGGAAATCCCCATATTCGCTGCGGATTTTTTCCAGTAAATCAAAAATGCTGTCCACATCCTGTGTTGTGAGCAATTCCATTCGCAAGGGTTTAAAGTGAGGTAACCCTTTAAAATACAGGGCAAAATGGCGACGCATTTCATAAATTCCTCTGGCGCCGTCTTTATATTCCAATGAGCGTTGAAAATGTTTTAAGGCAATATCCACACGTTCCGTAACCGTTGGTGGCGGCATTGCTTCTCCGGTGTCAAGAAAATGGCGGATTTCTTTAAAAATCCAAGGTCTGCCAATGCTGGCACGTCCAATCATAATTCCGTCAACGGCATATTTTTCAAAATAATCGGCAGCCATTGTACCGGAATCAATATCTCCGTTCCCGATAATGGGGATTTCAATTTCAGGATGAAGTTTTACTTCTCTGATTAAATCCCATTTGGCCTTACCTTTATACATTTGTGCACGTGTTCGACCGTGAATGGTAAGGGCTTTAATGCCTGCGGATTGCATTCTTAGGGCAGCTTCTAAAACATTTTGATTTGCATCATCCCAGCCCAAGCGGGTTTTTGCTGTTACCGTGATATTTGTTGCCTGCACTACCCGTTGGGTCATTTCTTCCATCAAAGGAAGATTGTTCATCATTCCGGAGCCTGCACCACGGCTCGCAATCTTTTTTACCGGACATCCGAAATTCAAATCAATCACATCCGGATTGGCTTTTTCTGCTATCATGGCAGACTCTACCATCGGCTCTATTAAATGTCCGTAAAGTTGAATTCCTATCGGACGCTCTTTCTCAAGAATATTCAATTTTTGTATTGATTTTCTGCCATCGCGAATTAATCCGTCAGAGGAAATGAACTCAGTGTACATCATATCCGCCCCAAATTGTTTACATATGTACCGAAACGAAGGATCTGTTATGTCTTCCATCGGCGCTAAAAACAAGGGTTTGTCGCAAAGTTCGGTATTTCCAATTTTTACCATGCAGAAAAATATTGTGCAAATATAATCATTTGGGCGGGTTTGAACTTTTGTTTCGGCAAACAATAAAACCGCAGTTTTGTTAGTTGTATGATGCAGCATAAAACACTTTAAGAACATATTAATAAAGCAGGCAATTATGATATCATAATATTTCATAGCTTTGCACTATAAAATAAAATTATGGCAGGAGGATTTTTTAGATTAGCGAACTATTCCGTGTTCAATTATCAGCCGGTTTTTTACGACCCAGAAAAGGAGCGTCGCGAAAAAAAACGTCGTCAGTTGCGTTTGGAACAAGGGAAAGACCCTGATTATGCTGCCGATGCTGATGCTGAAGAACGTATTCGTGGACGAATGACCTATCGTATAAAGCCGGTTAAGAAAGCGAAACGCGCTGCTAATTTGCGCTTGATGATTATTCTTGGTGTCTTAATGTTGTTGGTTTTCATTATTTTAGCTTTATAATTATGGCAGATTGCATTCATTTATTGCCGGATGCAGTAGCTAATCAGATTGCTGCCGGAGAAGTTATCCAGCGACCTGCATCTGTGGTTAAAGAACTTGTTGAAAATGCAGTTGATGCAGATGCAACAAAAATCACCGTTATTGTACGTGATGCCGGAAAAACGATGGTTCAAATTATTGATGACGGCAAAGGTATGAGTGAAACCGATGCCCGCATGTCTTTTGAACGTCATGCGACATCAAAAATCACTAAAGCAGAAGATTTATTTGCAATTAAAACCAAAGGATTTCGTGGTGAAGCATTAGCATCTATAGCAGCGGTTGCCAGTGTTGATGTGAAAACCCGCGCAAAAGGAGATCCCATTGGTACACATATTCGAATTTCTGCATCGGAAGTTGAGTTGCAAGAAGCTGAAGCTTGTCCTGAAGGGACTAACTTTTCAGTGAAAAATTTATTTTTTAATATCCCGGCACGACGGAAATTTCTAAAAACTGACCAAACAGAATTAAAACATATTATCAACGAAGTTCAACGGGTTGCTTTAACACATCCTGAAATCCGCTTTAAGCTCATGCACAACAATCATGACATTCTGGATTTGCCGAAAGGAAATGTCAAGCAGCGGATTGTGAATGTTTTTGGTCGCCACATGGAAAACAACCTGATTGATGTGAAAATCGATACGGATATTGTACGCTTGCGCGGATACATTGGTAAACCGGAAAAAGCAAGAAAAACAACCGGAGAACAATTCTTTTTCGTGAATCGGCGTTACATGCGACACGGGTATTTTTTTAGAGCCGTTGTCAGTGCTTATAACCGACTGATTCAGGATAATTCTTATCCTCAGTTTTTTATATATTTTGATATTGATCCGGATAAAATTGATGTGAATATTCATCCGACCAAAACCGAAATAAAATTTACCGATGAACGTCCGATATATCAAATGGTGCATGCTGCAGTTAAAGAAGCTTTGGGGAAATTTAATTTAGTACCATCACTGGATTTTGAGAAAGATGAAACCTTGGGAATATATTCTGGACCAAAAACCGGTTTTAAAGCACCTGATATTGAGGTGAACCCAGATTTTAATCCGTTTGAAGAAGAAAAAAAATCTGCTTCATCTTTTCAAAATAATTTCCCCACAGATAATTTTAATAAAAAATCAGATGACCTGAAGCATTGGCAAAATTTGTATCCTGAGCAAAATACGGAAACCCCTGACCAACAACAAAGTATTCCGTCAGAGGAGCATCAACAAACACAATTTTTTCAGATAAAACAACGCTATATTATCACAACAGTAAAATCGGGTATGATGGTAATTGACCAAACCCGTGCCCATGAGCGGATTTTGTACGAACAATTTGTGGCTTTATTAAGTTATCGGAAAGGTATTGTGCAGAAATCCCTTTATCCGATAAATGTGCAATTGAATCCCGAAGATTTTTCGCTTGCCATGGAACTAATGGAAAAGCTGAATGGTTTGGGTTTTGATTTGTCCGTTTTTGGTGATAGTAGTTTTGTGATTAACGGCTTGCCTGCTGATATTGTTGTTGATGATCCGAAACGATTGATCGAAGAGCTGTTGGAAAATTACAAATCCCAATCAGGAGACATAAAACTGGAATTAGACCAGCGGGTTGCATGGGCAATGTCACGTACATCTGCCGGACATTTTATCAGAGTTTTGCAGGCAGAGGAAATGCAAGAGTTATTTTATCGCTTGATGGCATGTAAAGTGCATAATTTTACACCAAGTGGAAAGCCGATAATTAGTATTATTTCAGTTGAAGAATTAGAAAAACGATTAAAATAGAATGTTATGAATGGTTTTGGACGTGGACTTGGATTAAACCTGACGCCGGTTGTAAAAAATTTAGTCATCATTAATGTTGTAATGTTGGTTTTAAGTTTTTTGGCTGATAGTTTATTTGCAATGAATTTGAATGAAAAACTCGGCATGTTTTATTTCGGTTCCAGTCACTTTAATCCGATTCAGATTGTTTCGCATATGTTTATGCACGGAGGCATAGAGCATATCTTCTTTAATATGTATGCCTTGGTGCTTTTTGGAACTGTTTTGGAACAAACCTGGGGCGGGAAGCGTTTCTTGATTTATTATTTGATTACAGGACTCGGTGCCGCACTAATACATAATCTGGTTAATTTTATTCATGCTCAATCACTCATGTCGGAGCTTTCCCCTGAGGTGATTGAAATGATTAAAACTGAAGGTCGGGAAGTTCTGCTTAGCGGCAAACAATATACTGACTCGGCTTGGGCATCTATGAATTTGATTTATAACATTCCTACTGTTGGAGCATCAGGAGCCGTGTTCGGTGTTTTGCTTGCTTTTGGTATGCTTTTCCCGGATGTGCGCTTGCAATTGTTGTTTCCACCAGTAGCGCTTAAAGCGAAGCATCTTGTTATTGGATACGGTGCCCTGGAATTGTTTCTTGGAATTACACAGCCCGGTAGCAATATTGCACATTTTGCGCATCTCGGAGGAATGATTTTCGGATTTATCTTGATAAAGTATTTCAAGAAAAATCAATCTAATCATAATCGTTGGAACTAATGAACTTTTGGGAACAAATAAAAGCGCAATTTAAGCAGGGTTCGGTTTTAACTCGCTTGATATATATTAATCTCGGCGTTTTTGTACTCGTTGTTGCTTGGTTAATTCTCAGTGCATTGGGGAACTTGGACAAGACATGGATTCACGATTTTCTGGCTTTTCCGGCAAGTTTTGACCGTGCGATTTTAACGCCTTGGACATTTGTGACTTACATGTTCACGCAAATTAACTTTTTCCATCTCATCTTTAACTTGATTGCTCTGTTTTGGTTTGGTAAAATGTTTATGAACTGGCTTGATGAAAATCGGTTGCTGGCAGTGTATGTTTTAGGTGGGTTGAGCGGTGCGGCCATGTATTTACTTTCCTATTCCTTTTTTCCTGGCTTAGCCGTTCAAAGTCAAACTGCGCAGGTTGTTGGAGCATCTGCATCCATTTATGCCATTATGCTGGCGCTTTTGGCAATCGCTCCACGGTTTAAAATTATGATTCCATTAATTGCAAGTTTTGAATTGAGACAGCTAGTTTTGGTTTTTCTTATGATTGATGTTTTTAGTATCGCTTTTAGTCAAAATATCGGTGGACATTTAGCCCATTTTGGTGGTGCAATTTTTGGATACACATTCGGGTTATTGTACAAACAGGGATTTGACATGACTGCATGGTTTACTGCAATTATTAGGGGAGTTATGCGGTCTTTGAAATCGAAACAACAAACGAAAGTACATTTCACGCAAACGAACAAAACTCGCCATGAGTCTGATATGGATTACAATGCCCGCAAAACTGCTGAGCAGAAAGAAGTCAATCGAATTCTTGATAAAATTGGCACTTCGGGTTATGATAGTCTTACCAAACGAGAAAAAGAAATTTTATTTAAATCAAGCCACATGTAATAATGAAAGCCCTGCGTTTCCTGATGATATTTCTGAATGTGCTTGCTGCAATACTCTTATTGTTGAGCTATAGTGCAGCATTTATCAGCCCAGAAAAAATTCCACATTTAGCATATTTTGGATTTTTATATCCGGTATTGCTTTTTGTCAATATTGCTTTTATCGTGTTTTGGCTGATTTTTAATTATAAATACAGCTTTATTTCATTACTTATTATTTTAGTGGGATTTGGTAATTTAAGCCGACACATTCAGCTTTTTGGAAAAGCACTTACTGAAAAGGATACTGAAGATGTGATGCATTTAATGTCATACAATGTGCAAATTTTTGGTTTGTACAATTGGGATGAGAACATTAATATCCGCGACTCAATCATTGAATACATTGAAAAGGAACAGCCTGATGTGTTGTGTTTGCAGGAATACTTTACAAATACAAGCGGTAAATTTGAAACAGGAACGCTTATTTCAAAGGCGCTGGGAGATGTTAATAAAAATGAGGCCTTTTCAGTACGTATTCATGGAAATCAATCGTTTGGGCTCGTCACTTTTGTTCGATATCCGGTGCTGAATACCGGAGAAATTCAGTTTGAAAACTCAAACAATCTTGTTCAGTTGACTGATTTTATTTTTCAAAAGGATACACTGAGATTGTATAACATTCACCTTCAGTCTTTACATTTTGATGACAAGGATTATAAGGACATTGACAATTTAAAGGTGAAGGAAATTAATAAGAAACAACTTGGAAGTATCCGTGCAATAATGCATAAATTTGCGTATGCCTCAAAGCAGCGGGCAATACAAAGTGATTTTGTCAAAAAACATATAAACCAATCTCCGTATCCTGTTATACTTTGTGGAGATTTTAATGATACTCCTGGGAGTTATGCCTACAATGTTTTGGCAAAAGATTTGAAAGATGCTTTTAGAAGCTCGGGAAGAGGTTTGGATTTTAGTTATCAGAGAGGATTATTACATATGCGAATTGACCATGTCTTGTATGATAATGCCTTGAAATCATATGGTTTTAACACAAAAAATGTAAAATATTCTGATCATTTCCCGGTAAGTTGTTATCTTAGTGCCAAATAATGAATATATGAATCGTTTTAAGTGGATTAATATTATCTTGATAATTTTACTTTTTGTTGGTTGTCAGGCAAAACGGCTGTTTGAATGGCCGAAAGTGCAAAGAAATGAACAATTTGTGCAGCACAATTATTTTGCCTTAGTGTATGATGATAATCACGAAATTGCTAAATGGACAGCATACAGTTTAGATAGTGATGAAACTTATCCATATGTTGAACGCTCATACCAGTACAGACAAGACCCTAAAGTCTCAACATTTACACCCACATACGATGATTATAAAAAGTGCGGTTATGACCGTGGTCATTTAATCCCCGCAAGGGATATGATGTTTAATGAACTGGCACAGGTTGAGGTTAATTACACGAGTAATATTACACCACAAGATTTGGCCTTTAATCGTGGAGTTTGGCGGGTGCTCGAGCGAAATGTCAGGCGTTGGGCAAATCAGTATGATTCAGTGCTCGTCGTTACTGGGCCTGTGCTTAAAGACAGTTTGCCGCAAATTGGTGATATGACCAAGGTTTCAGTACCTGAATCTTTTTTTAAAACGGTAATGGTTTATAATGATACAATTAAAAGTGGAATGGCATTTCATATCCCAAACCAAAAAGCTGAAGACTCCGATATTTTTCAATATGCAATTACAATTGACAGCTTAGAAATTATTACTGATATAGATTTTTATCCTCGAATTCCCCGAAAATCAAGATATATAGAAGATACGGTTATTTTTGAACATTGGGAAAAGTAAGCTGTTTCATATGGGGACTTCTAATAATTCTTTCGCATCAAGATTTTCAGCGTTTTTCATAGAC
>CAYOUD010000102.1:0-9926 GCA_964407055.1 uncultured Bacteroidales bacterium
TGCCACCAAGCCCACTAAACCATATAATTATTTGTCATTCAGAACCGTAGAGAGGATTCTTTTTGATATACAACTTAATTATTGATTTTTATCGGATGGTAATTTGTATATCCCCGATTTTATAATAATTCATCATCTTCTTACAATTCTATGCAGCCATTTCTAAAACCTTTGTATCTTTGTGATGAACTAATAAATGCGTCATGAGAAAAATTTATTTTTTGAGCATTATGCTCTTTGCCTTTACGGCTGTATTTGCAGGTAATCCAATACGAACAAATCAAACACAAACCGGATTGGAAATATTAACTGCAAACGAAACATCTGTTGAATTCCTAAATCATATCGGGGATATACAAACAATGTATGTAAAATCAGAAGCCGGTAGTTTTGTGAAATTACAACTCCCCGGATATTATCCTGCTGATGAATACGGGATGCCGGATTTGCCTGAAATCAGTCGAATGATAGAAATCCCATATGGTGCTAAACCAAAAATTGAAATTATATCTTATGATGAAGAAATTATTTTCCTGAATGAATTAGGTGTTATGGTTCCTGTTATGCCTGCACAACCATCTGTGAATAAGGGACAAGACCCAGAAAGTATTGAGTTTATTTATAATCAGAAGTTTTATGAATCAGGCAGCCTGTTTTCCCCGGAAATGGTGGAAGTTCAAAAATCCGGGAAACTTCGTGGCGTTCAAATGGCTCGCGTTGCAATTCGTCCTTTTGAATACAATACCGCGGATAATTCATTGGTTGTTCGCAATAACATCAATGTACGTGTGAGTTTTGAAGACGGCGAATTGTTGGCTACTCGTCAGATGAAAGAAAAATATTACTCCCCGGCTTTTGAATCTGTGTATAGCAAGTTGGTTAATTACAAAGCGCCTGAAAGCAAAGATGCTTTGTCTCAATATCCAATCAAATATGTAATCGTTTCAGATCCCATGTTTGAAGCTACACTGCAACCGTTCATTGAATGGAAAACCAAAAAAGGATTTCATGTTGTCGAAGCTTATACAGATAATCTTGCTGTCGGATCAACTACTACTAGCATAAAAGCCTACCTGCAAGGATTGTATGAGGCTGGAACTACTGAAGATCCATCCCCAAGTTTTGTCTTGTTTGTTGGTGATATTGCCCAAATTCCTGTCTTTGACGGAGATGCCGGCTCTCATAAAACCGACATGTACTATTGTGAATACGATGGCGGAGGAGATTACATTCCCGAAGTTTATTTCGGTCGATTTTCAGCAACCAATGTTGCAGAATTAACACCACAAATTGACAAAACGCTACAATTTGAAATGTTTACCATGCCCGATCCGGATTACCTTGCTGAGGCTGTTATGATTGCCGGTGTAGATTCTGGTTTTGGTGATTCACACGCAAATGGTCAGATTAATTACGGAACTAACGAGTATTTTAATGCTGCTCATGGAATTAATCCACATATTTATCATTATCCTGAATCAGGCGATAGTGAAGCTGCAATTCTTGCCGATATTTCTGCAGGCGCAGGTTATGTAAATTATACAGCGCACTGTAGCCAGGATGGGTGGGCCGATCCTTCTTTTACCATTTCTGACGTTGCAAATCTAAACAATGAGGATATGTATTATGTTGGGGTGAGTAATTGTTGTCTCTCAAATAAATTTGATGTTGACTGTTTCGGTGAAGCGCTTTTACGTGCTGAGAACGAAGGTGCTGTTGCGCATCTTGGAGGGTCAAATAATACGTTGTGGGACGAAGATTATTACTGGAGTGTTGGATTAATTAGTGACCCAATTGAAAATCCAACGTTTGAGCAAACTGAAACAGGAGCGTATGATGCTTTATTTCATGCAAATGGTGAAGACCCATATATTACAACTGCTCAAATGAACTATGCCGGAAATCTTTCGGTCGAATCCAGTTCATCATCAAGTAAAGCGTATTACTGGGAGATTTATCACGTGTTGGGAGATCCATCGCTTATGCCGTATCTTGGAATTCCAACAGAAATGACTGTGGATTATCTTAATCCCCAACCCATGGGAACTAGCAGTTTAACAGTGACTACAGAAGCTGGTGCATATGTTGCAATCTCATTAAACGGTGTGCTTCTTGACGCAAAATTAGCCGATGTCTCTGGTGTTGCAGAATTAACATTTGATGCAATAAATGTGGTCGAAAGCTGTGATGTTGTGGTTACAAAACAAAACCGTCAACCATACATTGGTACATTGGAAATAATTCCAAACGATAACGATTATGATGTTCAACTTTCTGCAATTAATACGCCGCAAACACTCATGTTTATTGATGATGCAACTTTCCAGCCGGAAGTTAATATCCGAAATCTTGGTCAACTTGAACTGACTAATGCATCCGTAAATTACCAGATTAATGGCGGCGCTGTGATAACTGAAAACTGGACAGGTTCACTCAGTACATTTGATGTTGCAAGTGTCAGCTTCCCTGAAATTACACGCGATGAAGGAACTCATACGATCAAAGCTTGGGCTGTAGAGCCAAATGGAGAAATTGATGAATATCCGCAAAATGACACCTTAATCAAAAGCTTTACCATTTATTCCGGTGATGTTTCTTTATCTGCAATTGTTGCTCCTGATGATATGAATTGTAATATTCAGACGCTTGTGCCGGAAATTACCGTGCGCAATAATGATGTCAATCCTTTAACCAGTTTAACGGTTGGATACACATGTGGTCCGGTTTCTGATGAGTTTGTCTGGACAGGTAGTTTGGCCGAAGCAGAGGAGGCGAATATCCAGTTCGATCCTGCTGAGTTTCCAGCTGGGGTACACACCATCTCATTTTATATTGAAACTCCCAATGGAGGTACCGATATGGATGTTTCTGATAATGCTGATGAGAAAGAATTTCGTGTGACAATCGGACAAACCGTTGAGCTCGATTTTCTAACCGATGGTTATCCCGGAGAAACCTCTTGGGAGCTTGTAGAAGATGTGACAGGAGATGTTTTATACGCTAACGGAAGCCTTGAAGGCGAAACACATCATATTTCAAATTGGTGTCTCGGAAACGGATGTTACACGTTTACTGTATATGATTCATATAATGATGGTATGGGTGGAAGCTGGTTTGGCGGTGATCCCGGTGAAGTTGTAATTACAAACCTTGAAACTGAGGATGTATATGGTACGATTGCCGGTGATTCTTTTGAGGCTGAGGCGAGTATCGAGTTTTGTGTTGAGATGCCTCATTTTACTGTTGCTCCAACCAGTTTGAATTTTGGTGATGTAGAAATCGGCGAAACCGCTGAGTTGTCTTACCAAGTTTCAGGTGCCGAATTTACTTCAGATGTGACTGTTACAGCACCTGCCGACTTTTTAATCTCATTGGAAGCCGGAACTGCATTTACTGATGAACTGATTATCATACCAACTGATGGGGAATTAAGTCAAGAAATTTTTGTGGCATTTACTCCCGATTCCGAAGCTCTGGCAAGTGGAATCATCACAAATACTACCGATGGTTATGATCCAATTGAGGTCAGTTTGACTGGAAATGGTGTGGTCGGAATCGAATCTGCACAAAACATGGAGATTACATTATATCCGAATCCAAGTTCAGGAATCGTGTTTATTGAAGCGGATCGTGCGTTTGAGTTTGAATTGATTGATGCACTGGGACGCGTTTTAATGAAAGCACATTCTGAAAGTAGCAGCCACGAATTGAATCTTTCTGAATATGCCGGCAATTTATTTGTTGTGAAAGTAATTACCGAGCAAGGAACAAAAATTATTAAAGTGCAGATTGCCCAATAATAAAAAAATTTTAACTTTAGAGCCCTGTAATAAAATGCAGGGCTTTTTTTATGTTATCATTTCCAAACGCAAAAATAAATATCGGGTTGTATATTACCGAAAAACGCACGGACAATTTTCATAGTCTGGAAACGATTTTTTATCCGATACCATGGTGTGATATTCTGGAAATTGTGCCATCGGAGACAACTCTATTAGTGACAAGCGGTTTGCCTGTCCCCGGAGATCCCAGTGAAAATTTGGTGTTAAAGGCTTATCATTTAGTGAAAGTGGATTATGATATTCAGCCTGTAAAAATTAATTTACACAAACAGATTCCAATAGGAGCGGGTTTGGGGGGTGGTAGCTCTGATGCCGTAAGTTGTTTGTTGAATTTGAACAAACAATTTGCATTGAATATTTCTGATGAAATGCTGCTGCAATATGCTTTGAAACTCGGTAGCGATTGCCCGTTTTTTCTGAAAAACACACCGCAATTTGCCTCCGGACGAGGTGAGCTGATGCATGATGTTGATATCCGCCTCGCAGGAAAGTATTTGCTTGTGATTTATCCGAGATTTCATATTTCTACAAAAGCATCATTTGAAAACATTGTGCCTAAGTTGGCAAAATTTGAATTGCCGAAGTTGGTTGAATTGTCGATGAATCAGTGGAGTGAATTTGTGGAAAACGATTTTGAAGCCTATGCTTTTCTTCAATTTCCACGATTGAAACAGATAAAAATGAAATTGATGAAAAGCGGCGCAGAATTTGTGTTGATGAGTGGCAGTGGATCTGCAATTTATGCAATTTATGATACAATCCCGGAAAATTTCGAAATAAACGAACCGATGGTCAAATTGTTAAGATTTTCATAAAAATTAATTTATTGTATCACGATTTTTATGTATTTTTACTTTTTCAAATAAATAATTATAGCATGAAACATTTCAAAACAGGATTACTTTTAATTAGTGCATTATTCTTTTATCTAAATGGGTTTTCACAGATTTCTTATGGTGGAAGTCCAATCAGTGAAAGCAAAATAAACTTGTCGTCAGATATTGATCACATTCAATTGCGTGCTCCGGATATGGAGCTTATCCGAGCAATGGATTTGCAGGATGAAAAGAACGGAACGTTGCAGAAAATTGGACAGATGATTGATGTGGATATCAATATGAATAATTCCGGAACTTGGGACATACTTGATGATGGACAGCAAGTATGGCGTTTGCAAATATCATCGGACAATGCTTTGGCTTTGAATCTTTATTTTTCTGAATTTGATTTGCCCCCCGGAAGTCAGTTGTACGTTTATTCACCTGATAAGATGCAGACAATTGGTGGGTTTAGTGATAAAAACAATGCGGATGGAGGAACTTTTTCCATGGAATTAATCTATGGAGAAAGCTTGATATTAGAGTATGTTTCTCCGCGCCCAAGAATTGTGGATGGCATTGATTATCAATTTGAAAACAATGCAATAATTGATGTTTCACGGGTGAATTATGTGTATCGAAATGCCCCTGACCCATTCAGAGATAAAGGGTTCGGTGATTCTCAGGAGTGTGAAGTTAATATCAATTGCTCCGAAGGAAATAGCTGGCAGGATGAAAAACGAGGTGTGGCCAGAATTCTTATCGATGGTGGAAGTTTTTCAGCATGGTGTACGGGTTCTTTGGTTAATAATACAGCTGAAAATGGCACTCCATACTTCCTTTCTGCATATCATTGTCGTGAAGATATTAGTGAAACCTATCTGAATTCATGGGTGTTTTATTTTAATTTTGAATTTAGTGGATGTGATAATACATTTATTCAGCCATCATCAAATTCAATTTCCGGTGCATCAACTGTATCAGAAGCTGAATTAAACGGAGGTTCTGATATGTTACTAATGGAGCTAAATACTGTTCCACCGGCAAATTACGAAGTCGTTTATAACGGTTGGAATCGGGTGAATTCCTCAAGCTCCAGTGGCGTTGGAATTCATCATCCTTATGGAGATGTAAAAAAAATATCCACATATACCAGTAGCTTGGCAACAACCACTTATTATGGTGGCGCAGGAAGTAACGGTGCCAGCTCTGCACACTGGCGGGTTTACTGGGCAGAAACCGATAACGGTCATGGAGTGACAGAAGGTGGTTCTTCCGGTTCGCCAATTTTTAATTCTGATGGGTTAATTGTTGGAACATTGTCGGGAGGTTCGTCTTCTTGTGATGCACTGACTTCACCTGATTTATACGGAAAATTTTCATATCACTGGACAAGTAATGGTGGAAATGCAGATGAGCAATTAGACCCTTGGCTTGATCCCGATAATACCGGACAAACCGAATTGGGTTTTTATGATCCGAACAGTAGTGGAGTTGAGGCATCATTTACAGGAAGCCCTGTGACGATTACTGAAGGTGGAACCGTTCAGTTTTCTTCAACATCAACCGGCCCGGTAGATTCCTGGGCTTGGACATTTGAGGGTGGAAATCCGGTGACTTCATCTCAGGAAAATCAGCAAGTTACTTACAATGTGCCTGGTATTTATGATGTGACATTGACAGTAACCGGTGGCGGAGATAGTGATGGAATTACTTACACAAACTATATTACTGTAAATCCTGGCGGAACTGGTCAAGATTGCACTTGGCTAAATGATCCGCTCGCAGGGACTGCCACTTTTTATACAACCGATGGTGGTAGCGGTTATGTGTCCGGAACAAATTCATATGGAGATTTATCCAAAGTGAATTTCTTTGATTATTCAGGGATTGGTTTTGTTACTAATCTCGGATTTAATGTTGCTTACGCACAGGGTAGCAGCTCGAACATAAAGTTGGTTGTTTATGATTCGAATGGAGGGACTCCCGGTTCATTGCTCGGTTCAAAAACCATTAGCATGGCAGATATTTCTTCAGGATTCGCTGATGCCGGAGATTATTTCGAATATTCGTTTGATACCCCAATTCAGGTGAATGGAGATTTCTTTGCCGGTGTTGAATTACCAACAGGAAGCGATATTTTTGCCTTAATTACGAATACTGATGGAGATTCAAACCCCGGAACTGCCTGGGAGCAATGGGATGGTGGAAGCTGGTATAATTATAATGATGAATCTGCTTGGGCACTGAACTTGGATCACGCAATTTATCCGGAAGTTTGTACCAGTGTTGGCGTAAACTTGATTCCGAATATGGAGTTTGTCAATATTTATCCAAATCCAACACAATCTGTAATTAATATTAAATCCGATGAGTTATTGAATGAGATTGAAATTGAGATATATAACTCCCTTGGTGCATGTGTGGAAAAACGAAGCCTGAAAAGCACAAATAATATCAGCATCGATATGACAAATTATGCGGATGGATTGTATGTTATAGCTCTGAAATCTGAGCAAGGCATGTTCCGTGAACAAATACAATTGATTCGATAAATTAAATAATATAATAGTAATGAATAGCCGGTCAGTTTCTGTCGGCTATTTTTTTTGAATTCATGCTTTCCGTTTTGATTCACAATCGGTATCATTGGACGATTTGCTCGTCCGCCATCCCGATGGATGACAACGCAAAATATGTGGCAAAAACTATATTACCGGCAGATCTAATCCGGGTCATACGCATCGATTTTTTTGACTGTTTCTTTTGCAAAATTATCAATTAAACCATCCAAGAGCATTTGTTTTGTTTTGATACTTTTTCTGCCATTTACGAGTTTTTGTAAATCATGATAGCTTTTCGGATTGTCTTTTATTACATCCTGCCTAGATGGTAATAATAACCATTTCCAGTACCCTGGAACCAGCCTTGTTTTATCTCCTGAATATTCAACATAATGAATATAATCCATTAACATTTTGCCACTGCTGTGGCTTGTCATTACCTGATTTGTTTTTGTGTTTATGAGTTCTACACTCACACGCAAATCAACACTCCGCTTATGAGAATATTCTTTGTATTTGATTTTTTTGTAATCTCCTGATGAAATGATTTCTGCTCTGTGAGCACTTTCTCTGAGATAACCCGCTTTTTCTTCCATCTGTAATCTCCCCTGAGTGTACTTTATTGCATGGATTTCTCCTTTTAAAAGTGCATCAGGTAATTGATCGCCCGGATGATATTCCACCAGTTTTATAAACGGATTGTTTATTTCGTTCAAATAGCCGGCTATGCGATTGTTCAGATATTCATCGATGGATGGTTCCCCGGTATGGTTTTTAACCGGTGCAATGCCAATGCGGATTGTGGCTTTTTGTTGTGCCTCGTTTTTTAAGTCGCTACAATCTTTATATCCGCCACCTTCTTGGATGATTTTATGAAATAAATAATAGGCTGTACGGTATTTTTTCTGACTTAAACTTTCATTTGCCTCTTGATATCTTGGTTCATATTTCGCTGTTATTAGTTGTTGTCGGGAGTCTTTGTAATGCGGATCAATTTCAATAATCTGCATAAATATTTTCTCTGCATCATAAAAGGCTTCGCGCTTAATTAATTGCACTCCCAATTTATACTCGGCTTCTAGAAACCCGCTTTTAGACTCCAGATAATAATCTGCATAAAATGGTGGAATCTCCAAATCAACGTAAAAACTTGCTGCATTGGTTTTAACAGACTCTGCTTTTCGGTAATAATACACGGCTTCTTTATGATTTGCTACTTTGTGAGCTGCAGTGAATTTGCTCAAATAGTCAATAATCACTTTTTGTCCCGTTCGTTTTAAACCTAATTTTGCATCCAAATAATTTGAATTTCGTTTCAATGATTGAAAATATAAGCTTGTTGCATCTTTATACATGCCTTGCTTCTCATATTCAGCGGCTTTTTTGCTCAACGTTTGGTAAGCACAAGCACTGAAAATGAATGAAATAATGAAAATGAAAAATTGTTTAAGTTTATATTGATTCATGAAATAAAACTAAGTAATATTTTCCATTTTGTCAAAGAATTTATCCTAAAATACTATTTTATTTCATTGTTGTTTGGTAAAGTAATAACGATTTCTCGCTGTCATCCTGTTCAAAAGAATCTATTTGCAGAAAGTTAATTTTATCGGACAACAGTAATTTTTTTTTAAATAAAATAGACAGTTTGGATTTTTAATGGTTTATTTGTGTAATACCTAAAAAAATATATATGTTAATGTTGATATCCCCGGCAAAAATGCTGGATTTTGTAACAGAGACACATGTTGAAATTGCTTCAGAACCGCTCTTTCCTAATCAGGCAAATCGACTTGTTGACGAATTGCGAAATTATTCCATAGATGATTTGATGAAACTTATGAAAACTAGCCAAAAGCTTGCTGAGTTGAATCGGGAACGTTTTTATGCATGGAATAACAATGCAAAAAAATCAGATAGCAAACAGGCACTTTTAGCATTTGTAGGAGAGGTGTTTCGTGGGATACAAGCTGAGAAAATGAATGATGATGATTATCGTTTTGCGCAAAATCATTTGCGAATTTTATCTGGTTTGTACGGCGTTTTGCGTCCTATGGATATGATACAGCCCTATCGATTGGAGATGGGCGCAAGGCTAAAAGTTGATGATTTTCAATCAATATACCAGTTTTGGGGTAATCGAATTCGTAAACAGATTGAAGCAGATAATTTAGATGATAACACAATTATTAATCTTGCATCGAATGTGTATTTTAGAGCGGTACAGTCAAAACAAATGAATGCGCTGATTATTACACCGGTTTTTAAGGATCTGAATAAAGGACAATTGAAGGTGATAACTATGTATGCGAAAAAAGCACGAGGACATATGGTGAATTTTATTGTAAAAAATCGGATTAAAAACCCTGAGCAAATCAAAACTTTTAATGTGAACGGATATGAGTATCTTGATGACATGTCTGACGATAAAAAATGGGTGTTTGTACGGGGTTAATTTTATGACTCACACAAGTGTTTTCTTGCAAATGGAATCCCTGCCTGCCTTATTATGCAAGTGTTTGGCTGGCAGGTTTTATTTAATGGATTCATAGTTTTTATTCCATTTTTCACAATTGATTAACGCGTTTAGAACCTTGGTCCATTACATACAGTTGGTTAATATTCATTATCGTCCGATAAAAATTAATTGTTGAGGTGTATATCAAAAAGATTTCCCCCATTCAACTTGAGGGGACTTCTAA
>CAYOUD010000103.1:0-9617 GCA_964407055.1 uncultured Bacteroidales bacterium
CCCACTGCATTAAAACTAGGGGTAACATTTGGATTTATCACAACATCTGTTGTTTCCGGATCACTCACAGACGCTCCATCAGTAATAACCAAAGAATACGTACCAGCATTTGCGGTTGTTACATTTGTGATTGTTGGCTCCATAACAGATGAAGTAAATCCATTAGGACCTGTCCAAGAATATGACACTGTAAGATTAGGTGTACTCACACTTAATTGTAAGGTTTCCCCTTCACAAAGTGGCCCGTTGTTTGAAATTGGTGGAGCAATGATACCACAATTGGTCGTTCCAGAGCCTCCTGTCTGACTAAACGTAATATTAGTTACAACATTTGCATAATTTGTAATAAGCAAAACATACACTTCGCCGGATTGAGTGTTTGTTAGATTTGCAGTTTCTTGGGCTGCTGTAGAATAACTACAATCCACACCAGGATTTGACATTAAACCAGATGCACATGCCTCAGCTAAAGAATTAAATGGTCCCCAAGCAATAAAATCCACATCGCCTCCACTGGAAATGTAAATATCAATATCACCAGCCTGATCAATTTGCATCCAATACCATGCAGGATTCGGTGTGGTGTAAAGACAACCAACAGATCCCATATCAGGAACGTTCGTACTTGCTGGAAAAATGTAAGAATCACTTGTGCAGAATGGCAATGCACTTCCACAATCTCCTGATGAAGGGTTTGGTCCACTTCCGCTAATATCAGCCCACTGCAAAGTCATACAGGTGGAATTAGAACTACAAGAATACTTACTAACTAATACTGTTACCGTCCCTGTAAAAGTAGCTGTCCAAGTAATCGTAGATTGGTATCCACAATCATCATCATTATAATCCAAAACCGTTCCACCACAACTACTTCCTGAGAACAAAGATAACTGTGTATCAAAATCACTATCTCCGCAGGTTGTCCATGTATAGGTTTGCCCACTTGTTACGCTAAAATAGGCATATTCCCCACCATACATACAAGTACTTACTGATGTTAATGAAGAATTTGTTGTAGAAAAGGTACCGGTTGGAAAATTTGAATTACAGTTATAACACTGTGAATGAAGTGTTCCTGCCACAAAAAGCAGAGCAATAAATCCCCCGAAAATTATTAGTTTGCGTATCATAATAGTTGTTTTTTATTGTTAGTTTATTTTACATCGAGCCCAACAGCATGTAAGGCATTAAGCACATTTTCTTCGGACGTATTTTTCAGCACTCCGATTTTGAATTCTGAATTCATTCCAAAAGCAACATATTTAATAAATTCATATTTAAGCAAATCTTTTTTTGCAACTTCTTCATCGAAATTGGACTTGTTTGAATACGACTCAAATAGTAAAATGTCAAACTCGGAAATATTTACTTTTGATTGTTTTACGGATTTTTCGAACGCAGAATTTACTTTTTGAATGAGCGACTCAAGCGCCTCAATCGTAAAATCAACAGATGATGTTATCATGCATTTGCCCGGATTCCCAGAGTCATAAAACCGAAACATCTGAATTGCTTCAGTATGCTTAATTTCTTCTTCAAAACAAGCGCGTAATTGCTGGGTAAAATCTCCCTCCAATGACAAATAAGCGGTTTTTGTTCCATCATCATAGGTTTTTGAAGATTCAATATTGTAACTCTCAATTTGAGCAAAACCTAAACTTCCAATGAGTAAAAGTCCTAAAAACACCATTAAATTTTTCATAGCACTCAGATTTATATTATTCCTAATTATTTTTCAAAACAAAATTTGAGTGATAAATTTGAAGTAGCTGTAAATCGCCTCCATCTAATCTAATACAGTCTGGCTAATCCCTGCCTAAACACACTACATGCCAATTTCTGCATCAATTTCCAACAATGTAAAATAATCTTTACAGAGCAAATAAGTTGTCATAAAAATAGCCAACAACTACCTTCTAAAGCCAACAACTATCTTCTAAATCTATCTCGCGATAAATATACAAAATAATTTAACACAAACAACATATTTTTATAAAAACAACTATTTCGTTTTATTGTTAATCACTTAACACACATGTCAGGAAAATAAAAATTGTATTACAGGGTATTTATATTAAAACCCGAAAACATAGTAGATCAGATTTGCACCCATTTTCAAGGCTTTGAGACGAATTTCATAACTGTCACCATGCACGGCTTCATCTTCCCAGCCATCACCTAAATCGGTTTCATAAGAATAAAACAAAATCAATCTTCCTTCATGAAAAATTCCAAAACCCTGAGGCGACTGATTATCATGTTCATGTATTTTGGGAAGCCCCTTGGGAAAAGGATATTTACATTGATAAATGTCGTGACTAAAACCAATTTCAACTAATTCTTTATCAGGAAACAAGCGTTTCAGTTGTGGTCGGATATACTGATCCATCCCATAATTATCATCAATGTGAAGAAACCCGCCGGAAAACAGATAATTCCTCAGATTTTCGATTTCAAAATCGGAAAAGACCACATTCCCATGTCCTGTTATATGCAAAAAGGGATAATTAAAAATATCCGGGCTGCCAACTTCAACTGTTTCCGGTTCCGGATAAATTCCTGCGCCTAAATTATCATTAACAAACTGTATAAGATTTGGTAATGAAGTCGGATTTGCATACCAATCTCCCCCACCTTTGTATTTCAGCAAACCGATTCGTAAGCTTTCGTATTCCTGCCCAACAAGAGAAAACGATAAACATGCAATTGCAAAAAATAATATTAAGCGTTTCATCCCTCAAACATACAAAATTCCATTGAGATACAGATGGGTTTCTTTCATAAAACACACAAAAAAAAGCCACTCCTGAAGAAGCAGCTTTTGTAAAATATCTATATCTGTTTATGCACCAAGCGTTGCTACCATTATCGCTTTAATGGTATGCAAGCGGTTTTCAGCCTCATCAAACACAATAGAATGTTCAGACTCAAACACCTCATCAGTAACTTCCATTTCACCAATGCCAAATTTCTCAGCGATTTCTTTACCAACAATCGTGTTTTCATCATGGAAAGCCGGCAAACAATGCATGAATTTCACATCCGGATTTCCGGTCTTCTTAATCATATCCATATTAATCTGATAAGGTTTCATTTCCTTAATACGCTCTGCCCAAACTTCATCGGGCTCACCCATTGAAACCCAAACATCAGTATAAAGGAAATCAACCCCTTTAACGCCTTCTTCAACATTTTCTGTCAAAGTAATTTTTGCGCCTGTTTGTTTTGCAATTTCCTCACATTGAGCAACCAACTCATCTGTCGGTTGACATGATTTTGGAGCAACGGCACGAAAATCTATGCCCATTTTTGCTGCTCCGACCATCAAGGAATTACCCATGTTATTCTTTGCATCACCGAGATAAGCAAAAGACACTTCATTCAGTGGCTTGTCAATATGCTCCTGTATTGTCAAAAAATCAGCCAAGATTTGTGTCGGGTGATATTCGTTTGTTAAACCGTTCCATACAGGAACTCCGGCATGTTCACCAAGTGTTTCAACAATTTCCTGCCCGAAACCACGATATTCAATTCCGTCGTACATACGACCAAGAACGCGTGCAGTATCCGCCATGGATTCTTTTTTACCCATTTGTGAACCTGAAGGACCAAGAAAAGTTACACCTGCACCCTGATCCATTGCTGCAACTTCAAAAGCACAACGTGTACGTGTTGAGTCTTTCGCAAAAAGTAAAACAACATTCTTACCTTTCAGACGCTGAAATTCAGTTCCTATATATTTCGCACGTTTTAAATCTCTGGATAAATCCAGTAAAAAATGAATTTCTTTTGGACTAAAATCCAATAATTTCAGAAAATTTCTGTTTCTCAAGTTAAATGCCATAATTCTATTTGTTTATTTGTTTAACAATAATTGATTATGCAACAATCTGAGTTCCAACATTGGCTTTACCAAGTTCTTTGGATTCAGTTATAATGCACTTTTTCCCGCCTTTTTCTATAAATTGCAATGCAGCCCGAACTTTCGGAGCCATACTTCCCTCCGTAAATTGACCGTCGGCAAGATGTTTTTTCGCTTCAGCAACAGTAATAACGTCCAAGGCTCGTTGATTTGGTTTATTGAAATTGATAAAAACTTTTGGCACATCGGTTAAAATATACAATTCATCAGCACCAATTTCAAGTGCCAGCATTGAAGATGCTAAATCTTTATCAATCACAGCATCAATACCTTCCAAATCACCGTTTTCATTATAACGTACTGGTATCCCGCCGCCACCAACAGTTACAACGATTTTCCCCTGACGGGCAAGCATTTCTATGCCATCTTTATTTGAAATTTCTACTGGCACAGGAGAAGCAACAACTTTACGATATCCTCTGCCTTTCGGATCTTCAGCATAAGTATCTTCCGGGGTTTCTTTCAAAAGCGCCTCCATTTCCTCCTTAGTATAATACGGCCCAATCGGTTTCGTGGGATTTTTAAAAGCAGCATCTGATTTATCAACCACAACTTGTGTTACCAATGTTAAAACATCGCGCTGCATATTATGAGCACGCAAAACATTTCTCAACTGTTGCTCAATAATATAGCCAATAAATCCCTGTGAATATGCTCCGCAAACTGAAAGCGGCATTAAAGGTAAATCAAACATTTGATGTCCGGCAGCATTTCGCAATAAAATGTTGCCAACCTGTGGTCCATTGCCATGCCCAATCACGACATCATAGTCCTGCTTCAGCAAACCAGTTAAATTCTCACATGTTTCATAAACATTTGCAATCTGCTCCTCGCTCGTGCCTTTTTGACCGGCACGTAACAATGCGTTTCCACCAAACGCAACTACTGCTAATTTTTTACTCATCGCTATCTCCTCTTTTTATTAAAGCACAAATATATAAGTTTTTTAATATCTACTAATAAGTTGCAAGTTAACAAACAGAATTTCATTAACAATGCAACATTTTATTAAGATTTCATCCTTTAATTATTTAATAATATTGTTACTTTTGCACGGAACATACAAATCATTCAAAATCAAATCTTATGAAAAAATTAACGTATTTACTAATTGCTGTCCTGACAATTTCTTTATCAGGATGTTCTATCTTCCAAGGTGGAGATAAAAGCTTCGAAGGTGTTATCAAATATACTATTGATTACGAAGGTGACATTGATGAAGAAACGCTAGCACAGGCGCCAACAGGGGCAACTGAATATTACAAAGGAACTAAAGTCCGTAAAGATCAGGAAAGTATGATGTACACAGTTGGCGTTATTTCAGATAATGAAACAGATGAAAACATTGTGCTTATGGATATCCCAATGATGGGTGAAAAAGTCGCTTACAAACAATCTGCAGAAGACAAAGCAGAAGCTGATGCGATGATTGAAGAAAACAAACCGGATTACACCGAAACTGGTGAAACCAAAGAAATATTAGGTTATACTTGTAAAAAAGTTGATGTTACGATGGGTGATAATATTTTCCCACTGTACTATACCAATGAAATTAATATCGCAGGAAGCCCAAATGAATCAGGACAATTTCCCGGTATTGAGGGTGTTATTTTAGAATATACCGTAGCTCAACAAGGAATGGTTATGAAATTCACTGCCACTGAAGTAAAAAAACAAAAACTGAACGAAACCATGTTTGGTGTGCCTGAGGATTACACCATGAAAACAGCTGAAGAAATGGAAGCAATGTTTGGAATGTAAAAGTTTCTAATAACTATTTTCTTAAAAAATCCTTGCTTTGCGAGGATTTTTTTATTTTTACTATCTGAAAAACATTACAAATAAGTGTCAGAAAGAAAAAAAGAAACAAAAAAGAAAACAAGCAAGAAGAAAGCAAAATCAGATGCGAAAAAAAAACGCACTGTAAATCTTCTTGCATGGACAAAAGATGAACGTGTAAAAGTCTCTTCAGGAATCATCCTGATTAGTTTTGCCATCTTACTCGCATTGTCTTTTACATCCTATTTTTTTACTTGGAAAGCGGATCAAAGCAAGCTGGAAATGAACAGCTTTGAATTGTTTAAAGATGCCTCCATACAGGTCGAAAACTGGATTGGTAAACTTGGTGCAAATTTGTCAAACAGTTTCATCCATAATGGTTTCGGAATCGCTTCGCTTGCTTTTATCTTGATATTTATCCTTATAGGATTCAGGTTGCTAAATGTCAAACTCCTGCCAATCGGCAAAAGTATATTCATTAGCCTGATTGGAATGGTTTGGTTTTCCGTCCTTTTAGGATACATTTTTTCCGATCGCTTATTTTATCTCGGTGGCTCGCATGGTTATTTCCTTGCACAATGGCTCAATGCATTACTTGGAAAAGCCGGCACTTTAATTTTATTGTTAATCAGCTTTTTTGCAATCCTTATCTTCTCATTTAAAAATGCGTTAAGTATCATCAAAGGATGGATTTTTACAGCAAAAAAATTCAATGTTGAGCAATTGAAAGAGGAGGATGAAACAATAGATGAAAATAAAACTGAAGAAACTGACAACAACAACAACACACAAAAAGAAGCAATAAATCTGATTGACAAAACAGACAAACCGGAAAATTCAGAATCCGAGGACGATAAAACAGGGGTGGAGCTAAAGCAGACGCAAACTGAAGCATCCGAAAAAACAGAAACTCCGAAAAGCAAAAAGGAGTTACAATTTGAATACGAAAAAGCTGCTGAGGATGAAAAAATTGCTGAAGGTGATATCAAAGTTAATACTGACGGAGATTACGATCCAAAATTAGATTTAAGCTTTTATAAAATACCTCCGATGGATTTACTTGAAGATCATCAGAGCGATGTTCCGGAAGTTAGTGATGCAGACTTAAAAGAGAATTCCGACAAAATTATTAAGACACTCAAGGATTATAAAATTGAGATATCCAAAATATCTGCAACCATCGGTCCGACAGTTACTTTATATGAAATTGTCCCCGCACCCGGTGTTAGAATATCAAAAATAAAAAATCTTGAAGACGACATAGCATTGTCTCTTGCCGCATTAGGAATTCGTATTATTGCGCCAATTCCGGGGAAAGGAACCATTGGGATCGAAGTTCCTAATAAACATCCGGAAATTGTTTCAATGCGCGATGTGCTAACCTCCAAGAAATTCCAGGAATGCGACTATGAATTACCAGTTGTTATGGGACGAAAGATTAATAATGAGCCCATGATTTTTAATCTTGCAAAAATGCCACACCTTTTAATGGCAGGAGCAACAGGGCAAGGGAAATCTGTCGGATTAAACGCGATTATCACCTCATTACTGTACAAAAAACATCCCGCACAATTGAAATTTGTCATGATTGATCCGAAAAAAATAGAACTCTCCTTTTATGCAAAATTAGAGCGACATTTTCTGGCAAAATTGCCCGATGAAGAGGAGCCAATCATTACAGACACTCAAAAAGTAATTTACACACTTAACTCATTGACAAAAGAAATGGATATGCGCTACGATCTTTTGAAAAAAGCAGGCGCAAGAAATTTGACTGAATACAACAAAAAATACATTAAACGAAAATTGAATCCTGAAAAAGGGCATCATTATTTGCCTTATATCGTTGTCGTGATTGATGAGTTTGCCGACTTAATTCAAACTGCTGGAAAAGAAATTGAAGGCCCAATTGCACGCCTTGCGCAACTGGCACGTGCCATCGGAATTCATTTAATTATTGCAACACAACGTCCGTCAACAAACGTGATAACAGGAACTATTAAAGCAAATTTCCCGGCAAGGATATCCTTCAGAGTTTCGTCCAGCATCGACTCACGAACAATTCTGGACTCAGCCGGTGCAAATCAACTTATCGGAAGAGGAGATATGCTTCTAAATGATGGGAAAGCACTTGTCAGAGCACAATGTGCATTTGTTGACACGCCTGAAATTGAAGCGATTACAGAGTATATTGCAAATCAACAAGGCTATCCTTCAGCATTACTGCTGCCAGAACCCGATTCTGAAGAAAGTGGCAGCGCAAAAATATTAGTAGATGATAAACTGGATGATTTATTTGATGAAGCAGCCCGACTTGTCGTAAGACACCAACAGGGAAGCACGTCACTAATTCAACGTAAATTATCCATCGGATACAACCGTGCCGGAAGAATTATTGATCAACTCGAGGCATTCGGAATTGTTGGTCCTTTTGAAGGAAGCAAAGCCAGAAAAGTATTATACCCCGATGAATACAGTTTGGAACAGTATTTGAATACCCTCCACGAAAACAACTAAAGATGAAAAAAATTAAATTGATACAACTGTTTTTTTTAGCAGGATTATTACTGGCAATAAATACCGCACTGTCAGCACAGGAAAGCAATCAAAAAGCCATTGACATCCTCGACAAACTTGCGAAAAAAACAAATGCGATAGACGGATTCTATACAGAATATACTTTCACCATGGAAGATCTCGCCGATGCCGAAAATTCGGCAAGCTACGACGGAAAAATGTGGTACCGTGACGATGGATACAAATTAGAAATGATGGGACAAACCATTTATACCGATGGAAGCACAAATTGGGTGTACCAGGAGGATATTGAAGAAATTACCATTACAAATTATTCGGAAGAAGAAACAAGCAACTTAATCGATCCGAGTTTCTTATTAGAAAATTATTCAACAGATTATGTTTGCCGATTTATTGCTGATAAATTTGAGTATAACCGTCCACTCGTTGAAATTCATCTGTTCCCAAAGGACATTGAAAACTCTGATTATAGTAGAATCAAACTTAAAATTGACAAAACAAAAAACGAATTGTACGAATTTACTTTTGTGGGAAATGAAGGGATAAATTTCATTATTCGATTAAACTCTTTCGATGGAAACAATTCGATATCTGCTGATATAGTGACATTTAACAAAGCAAACTTCCCCGATGCAGAAATAATTGACATGCGAGATTGATTTTTGTTTTTTTAATTGAAATTGAATTACTATTTTTGCAATCAAATCAGCAATAAAAGCGAACAAGGAGAGGTGGGAGAGTGGCTGAATCCACCAGTTTGCTAAACTGGCGTACTGGGAAACCGGTACCGGGGGTTCGAATCCCCCCCTCTCCGCAGAAAAATAAGCCCTGACATTACGTCAGGGCTTATTTTTTCTGAAACTCCCCCACTCTGGGATCACGCAAGCCGACAGCCGAAGTATTATCCCTGACAGTGTGAGTCCCGATGTGCTTGTTGATTTTTGGTATCTGGGTAATCCAACCATCGGGATTTACTGCACTACCGTTTGTAAATTCCGGGTTTCAATTATGTAAGAGCCAGTAAAGAAAAAAAAGCTGTTTTTCTGAATATTCCTCCTTGCAACGGAACTTACTGGCAACTTTCCTTATTTCATGGGGAATAGCTGGGAAAAAGTTACTTTTGTAGCAACAGAAATAATAATCATTAACATGCTTATATATAGTGTGTTGTGTTCTTATTGCTATTTTATTCTGTTTTATTGAAATAAAATTAGTAACATTGTAAATATCCATAAAATCAATCGTTTAGATTTGTATCCACAGATCGATGACTTTTTATACCCGCAACACTTGAAAACACTCAATTTTTAAAAGTAAGTTCCGTTATAGGTTAAAAAGTAATGTTTGAGTCGTTGAATGACAATATCCGGGCAATCGG
>CAYOUD010000104.1:0-9606 GCA_964407055.1 uncultured Bacteroidales bacterium
ATTCACAATCGGTATTAACATCTAACTATTTGCGGTGAATTTTTCGGGTTAATACAGTGAAATTGCTATTGCCTCGCAGTGATACATTTCCTTCGATATCAACTTGTACGGATGGTGCGTATTGCAAGGCGTCAATTGCGGTTCCTGAGAGTGTTGTATGCTTTTTCAAGCATTTGCGAAATTTTTAAACACTTTTATTTACTTTTGCAATATGCTGAAACTGCTGTTTATTATTTTAGGTACAGTTTTTTTGTTTCTCGGCATTCTCGGAATCTTTATTCCCGGTTTGCCGACAACCCCGTTTCTTTTACTGACGGCAGTTATGTATGTTCGCAGCTCACAGCGATTGTATCAAAAGCTTATTGGAAACCGATATATCGGGAAGTACATTAAAAACTATCGCGAACATAAAGGAATGAGCTTGCGACAGAAAGTTTACAGCATTATTTTAATGTGGATAATGATATCGGTTTCAAACTTGTTTTTTCTTGAAAATCTATCAGTTCGATTAATTGTTCTTGGTGTCGGGCTAATCGGAACTATTGTGATGGGCTGGATTATACCGACTTACAGAGAATGATTTTTTATCAAATTACTGTGAGGATTATATATTGCTGTGGGTGGGGATGCGATTAATCGCATCCCCACAGCAATATATAATCCTCACAGTAATTTTTACAATATTATTATTTTTTTTATTCTGATTTATTTGGAAAATCTGGAGTGTCAGGGACTTCAACAGGATTTTCTTCTAATTCTTGCAGTATGACTTCGATGGCTTTATTCAGCTGCTCATCTTCACCATTAAATTCTTTCCACGGATCATTAATTACTTCAATGTCAGGTTCTACACCATGTCCTTCAATGATGAATTTTGAACCGTCTGCAGCAAAATGGGCAAATTCTGGTTTTCGCATTTCTGCACCGTCAATAAAGGGCAAACTGCCGCGAATACCGACTACCCCGCCCCAGGTGCGAACTCCGATAATTTTTCCGAGATTGTGTTTGCGGAATTGATAGGGGAACAAATCACCGTCTGATGCGGAATACTGATTGACAAGCAAAACTTTCGGTCCGACATGCATTCCGCGAGGTCGAGTTCCTGGAATATCAACATTTCGACTTTGTCCCCACATGGATAATTCCCTGCGCAAACGCTCAATTAACATAGGAGAAACATTTCCTCCGCCGTTTCCGCGATCGTCAATAATAAGTGCTTCTTTATTCAATTGCGGATAAAAATATTTTACAAATTCATTCAGACCTTCGGATCCCATATCCGGTACGTGAATGTAGCCAACACGTCCGTTTGTTGCTTCAGCAACTTTGTCGATATTGCTTTGTACCCATTTGTGATAGTACAGTTTTTCTTCGTTTTTAACCGGTTCAATAATGTAAGTTTCAGCCGATTTTTCATCTGCTTTGCTGTTTACATCAACAAAAATCTTTTGTCCGGCTTTTCCAAGCAGTAATTCATAAATATTATCGACATCTTTTGTGGATTTGCCATTGATTGCTGTAATATAATCTCCTGCTTTGGCTTCAACTCCAATGCGGGTTAATGGAGACTTATAGGCTTTGTTCCAGTTTTGGCCGTTGAGGATTTCTGTAATTTTAAAATAACCGCTTTTGTCTTTTTCAAATGTTGCGCCCAGCAGTCCCGTGTAAATTTTGTCGGGTTGTTCGCGGTCGCCGCCATTGATGTAAGCATGCCCGACATTCAATTCTCCAATCAACTCTCCAATTAAATAAGTTAAATCATTTCTGTGATTGACGTTGGGCAGGAGGGCAGCGTATTTTTTATTCATGGCGTTCCAATCCAAACCGTGCATGCCGGGGTCGTAAAAAAAATCGCGCATTTGACGCCATGCTTCATTATATATTTGAGCCCATTCCTCCTGAAGATTCACCCAAATTTTCATTTCTGACATGTCAATGGCTTTTTCAAGATTGAGCTTTCCGGAAGGCAAATCAATCACATAATATTTGCCGGATTTGCTTATCAGCATGTGCTTTTTGTCTGCGGATAGTTCGTAACCAACACTTTCGGCTAAATCAACAACTTCCTTTTTCTTGAAATCGAAAAGTTTGAATTCTGATTTCTTTCTGAATTGATATTGATTAAAATACAATTTCCCGTCTGCGGATTCCAAACCATAATAGGATGCTGCAGGAACTGGCAAAACTCCCAGTCTTTCGGATATCCCATCAATGTCAATTTTAATGGGTTTGTCCTTATCTGCTTCTGCTTTTTTTTCTGAATCATCCTTCTCTTTATCTTCCTCCGATTTGATTGCAACTTCGTCATTTTCAGGTGCCAGTGGGTCTTTTGCATCTTTACTTAAAGTGACATAATAAATGCGGTGCATATCCCGATAGGCGTGATTCCATTCGGTTTCCGAGTAAATTGGATTAAAATCGCGCTTCGATGCGAAAAAGAGGGCTTTCCCACAGTCTGCAAAGGTGGGAGAGTGTGAGTTATACCACTGGTCAGTCACTGCGGTTTTGGATTTGTTTGCCAAGCTGTATAGGTAAATACGGCTCATGCGGTTTTCCCCATCGTCGGAAAAGGCTATCCATTTACTGTCTGGCGACCAGGTGAAGTCTCTTAATTCACTGAGTTTTGATTGATGGACTTCGGTGATTTTTTTCGATTCGATATCAATGTATCTTAAACGGAGTTTTTTGTCGCTCCATGCAATTTTTTTCGAGTCGGGTGACCATTGGATGCCATAAGGATAAGTATCTTGTTTTTCAGTTAATTGCTTTGGCGGATTTTTGCCGTCTTTATCCTGCAAATTCAGTTCAAATTCGCCGGTCATATCAGACCAAAATGCAATGTATTTGCCGTCTGGGCTCCATTGCGGATTTCTGTCGTGTGCTCCGCTGCTTTCTGTCAGTCGTTTGGTGATGCCTTCTTTTGCCGGAAGACTAAAAATCTCGCCTCGGGCATTCACAACTACACGTTTTCCATCAGGTGCTAAAGAGACACTTCGGATGTTGTCGGATGCATCTTTGTATGCAGTGCGGCGATTGAGAAAATCTTCCTGAATTTGGATATTGATTGTTTTCACTTCTCCGGATGCAATATTATAAGTGTGTAATTCGCCGGCACGTTCAAAAATAATGTGTTGATTGTCAAATCCGGGAAATTTAATGTCATAATCGGTAAAATAGGTGAGTTTTTCAACGGATTTTGTTGTGAAATCGTAAGCGAAGAGGTTCATGGTGCGATCACGGTCAGAAATAAAATATACTTTTGACCCAATCCACATTGGCATGATATCTTGCGTGTTATTTTTAAAGAGACGAGTTGTGCTGTGGTCTTCAAAATTGTGTAACCAGATATCATCAGCCATTCCGCCTTTGTAATATTTCCATGTTCTGAATTCGCGGAAAACCCGGTTGTAAACCATTGCCGAGCCATCTTCATTCATTGATAACCAAGCGCCTCTCGGAAGTGGTAATTGTTCATGCATTCCGCCGTCAACAGGAATTTTAAACAATTGTCCGACAAAAGAATTGTAGCTAATCATGCGACTGCGGATAATGACATTTTTGCCATCGGGTGTCCAACCCATAACAATATTGTTGGGTCCCATGCGGTCTGATATATCATCTCTGCCCAAAGTTGCGGTGTAGCTTAGTCTTTTGGGAGTTCCTCCCTTTGCAGGGATGAGATAAACCTCTGTGTTTCCGTCATACTGAGCGGTAAATGCAATTTGGCTTCCGTCAGGAGAGAACTTCGGAAACATTTCGTATCCGTCATGATTTGTGATTTTTCGAGCCACTCCGCCGTCAGTGGTGGAAAGATATAAATCTCCAGCATAGGAAAAGACGATTTGATTGTCGTGAACGTCCGGAAAACGTAGGAGTTTTGTGTTTTCTGCAGATGCACTGATTGCAATGCTAAACAGAATGCCAATTGAAAGTAAGACGTGTTTCATAAGCTTAAGTTTTGATATTTGCTGATGAAATTACAAAAAATTGGATGGTTTACAAATTGCTTAACAGTTTACTAAGTTTTGATAAGGGATGCTTAACAAGTAAAATATTGCGTTCCCCTGCTGTGACAGTATATTAAAGCCCATTTCGAGTGCTTTGTCTCTTTGTTATATAGTGATTATTTCGTTCCCATTGAAACCAAGAACAGCTTGTTAAAACCGGATGTCCAATGTTGCTTCCCAAATGGTAATTGGACGATTTTCATAGCCTTGCTCAAAAAAGTCACGACTAATAATAAGGCGATTGTTATCATAGAATTTCCATACTGCACTTAAAATCAAACGATTCTCTGTAAATGTAGTTTGCGGCTCTAAGTAGGATTTATATTGAGAATCATAGCGAGTCCATAGAGCCAATCCGCTTTTCGGATGTCGAAATTCTGCAAATAGGGAATATCCTTCATGATTTAATGATGAGAGATCAACCATATTAAAGTATGAGTCACTAAAGTTTCCAATTCCTTTGTAGTATTCAGCAGAGAGTACAAAGTAGGTTTGTTCATATCCGACATGATAACCGTTGTATTGAAATGGATTGTTTCGAGTGGAGTTTGCCGTTCCGTATGCACCGTGGTAAGTCAATAAAAGTCCGGGAAGAAAATCTACAAACGGACGAAAACTTGCCCGCCATTCAATCGTTTTATTCGTGTTTTTTTCGAGGGCATTGTATCCGCCACCGTTAAATAGTCCCAAATTGATTGCTCCATATTTTCCCGGGCATGCCGTTTCGAAATCGGGATTTTCAAATGTTTCACCAATTTGACTACTAAAGCTAATCCCATAATCGGTAGAATTAATCACTTTTGTTCGATCCAGAAACATTTGTCCTTGTGCCCTGTAATGAATTAAATCTTGCTGATAATCTATCCACGGGCGGGGAACTACACCAGTTTTGAAATTATTATTAGTAAAAATCCATAAATCCGGGATTTCAAATTGAACAAACAAATATTTCATGCGTAGTTCAATATCTCCACTATCGTTTCCTTCAGTGTCTATGGTGATGTCAGGAGTTATTCTTCCGCTCAACCACGGAGTGATTTTTTTTTGATAAGTAATGTATGCACGCTTAAGCTGAAATTGGTTGTAATTTGCTTCTTCCTGATGTTGAAACCCGATATACCATTCTGCGGAGAATGCATCCTGTGAAAATGATTTAAATGCGAGGCATAATAGTATTGCTAATGCAAATATCGTTTTTCTCATTTTATAACCCTATGGTTCATGCTGCGAAAATAATAAGAAAATCCATATTTTGAAAGTCAGATGTAGGTTTTACTTTCGAATTATTGCAATTCCATTTGGTGTCAGAAAAAGATATGAAATTTTGTTATTTCTGATGAATGATAATCTCAGTACTCATCTTAATGTATTGCTTATAAACATGGGAAACCCCGCAATATCTTTCCTCGGAAAGATTGACAGCTTTTTCAATTTTATCTTTTGGCAAATTATCTCCCCAAAATTCATAGCGTACGATGATTTCATCGTAATGTTTTGGTTGCTCTTCAGTATTATTCGCATCAGTTGTCACCCGGAAATCTTTAACATCAACCCGCATTTTCTTTAAAATGCTGATAACATCCATACCTGTACATCCTGCCAAAGCAAGCAACATTAAAGGTTTTGGGCTGGGGCCTTTGTCTTTGCCTCCAACGTTCTCGTCAGCGTCAATAATAATTTCATGTCCGTTTACTTCAGAACGAAATGACATATCTTCTGTCCAGTCTATTGAAATTTTAGTTCTCATAATTAATGTAAGTGAAATTTATGTTTAAAATGCATTGTTATAAAGATTACAGCGACTCCAAGTATCATCAAAAAGATTTGCAAAATGCTTTCTCTCGGTTTGGTTCGTTGATGCATTTGTGGAATCAGGTCTGCTAATGCAATGTAAACAAAGCTGGCTGCACTAATGCTCAATACCCAGGGAATTAAATGTTTTGTGGTTTCGAGTGCCCAATATGCTAATCCTGCACCAAATAAAGTTGTAATTCCGGATAGGATATTGTATTTTAGTGCTTTGGCTTTGGACATTCCTTTGTTTATCAGAATGCCAAAATCAGCAATTTCCTGAGGAATTTCATGTGCAAATACAGATATAGTAACAACTATCCCAAACGGAATGCTTGTCATGAAAGCTGCTGTGATAATAATTCCATCCACAAAATTGTGAAAAGCATCGCCTATCAAAACGATGGGAATACTTGCACGTTCACTTCGGTCGCAGCTATCGTCATGACAGGTTCTCCATAAAATTACTTTCTCTAATATAAAGAAAAATAAAATTCCCCCGATTATTACCAGACCTGCTTTTTGTGGGTCGCCGGAGCTATGCATGGCACTTGGTATCATTCCGAGAAATGCTGCTCCCATAAGGGTTCCACCCGCGAATGCTATTAATCTGCTTGAAAGTTTTTCAAGCAAATCTCTTTTTAAAAGCAAAATTGAGCCTGCAATCATTATGCTGCCAACACTGCCTATCAGTGCTGCTACAATTATGTAAATCAGTCTTTCGTCCATAGTTTATAATAAGAAACCCGTTAATTAACAGGGGTCTGAGTAAAATGTTTAATATTTTGTTTTATTTTTTGTTACGATTTTCGATTTCCACGTCCCTTGCCTTGTCCTATACTGCGACCTCGGCCTTTTCCTAAACCATCACCCTGTCCTTGTCCTATTGTTTTTGATGATTCACGTTTTTTAATGATAGCTTCATCGCTAAGCCCTTTGTTTTCAGGATTACATTTTCCTTGTTTATTTCCGGTTCGTGGACCTTCTCCTGTTGGCCCGTTATGATTTAAATTTGGCATGATATTAAGATTTAAAAAATGAATAATCGATTCCAGTGTATTGATATCTCGTGGTGGACTTAATAAGCGAATGGATGCACTCTTGGCTAATTGCGTAAATCTCGGACCAAAAAAGTTTGCAATAACGATTTTGACATTCAGTTCGCATAGCTTTTTAAATGCCAGTTGCCCGAATGCATTTTTTGCCTGAAATGCCGGGTTCTCAATGAAAATGGGGTCTATGCCTGCTTCAACAATGCAAAAATATTTGCAATGTCCCGGACTATATGCCAATTGTCCGGAAAGCCCGTTTGTATTTGTTGCTATTGCAATTGGATTCATGTTTTATCCTCCGTTTCAGTGGGTTTAATGTTTTTACTTCCACACCACGGGCAACTTGTATCCGATTCACGAGAAAATCGTGCTTGACACTCAGTACAAATCATCCAATTTTCGTCAAATTCAACATGACCACCGGATATTTCTATCGCTAAACCTTCAATAAGCGCTTTGGCGATTTTACGTCTGGCAGATTCGTATATTCGGGTGATAGTTGGCCGGGAAACTTGCATGAATTCGGCTGCTTCTTTTTGTGAATGTAGCTCATAGTCCATGAGCTTAATGCTCTCATATTCTTCAAGATGCAAAACAACGACCTCCCTTGAGGTTTCTGGTATTCCTTTTGGGAAAACAGTCTTAAAACCTTGGTGTTCAGGTGTCTGAGACACTCTGCGCATACGTTTTTGTCTTGGCATTGCTTTTTGCTCAAAGATAAGGATTTCTTGAATAGATAAAAAGAGATTGCTCCAATCGCCTTTGGTTGATTA
Organism: uncultured Bacteroidales bacterium; assembly: GCA_964407055.1. Taxonomy (GTDB): domain Bacteria; phylum Bacteroidota; class Bacteroidia; order Bacteroidales; family ML635J-15; genus JAQIBY01. The sequence continues at coordinate 7,624 of CAYOUD010000104.1, forward strand.
AAGCAAATCTCTTTTGTATTGGTAATCAGGATTTTTTCTCTAAATCGCTTAATCGATTGCGCAATTCGGATATTTCATTGCGTAGATTGTGGTTTTCATTTTCAACCGGATTTGTTGTGTTGGTGTTTTCTGAAAATCTTCGTCCGAAACCACTTCCACGACCTAATTTGCCACCGTTTCCGATACCAAATCTCCAACCTCGGTTCTGTCTTCCTAAACCGATTTTGTCTGTGTCATTGAAATAACCAGCATCTGAATTTCCGGTACAGAATCCCATTTTACGTCCTGTCATTGAGCCTTCGCTCATCGGACCAGTTTTATCTCCTCTTGGCATAACATTTAATTTTTATGATTACAATGCAAATGTAATGAACATATGTTCACTATGCAAGTTTATTTTGATTTTTTTTACTATTATATTTTAATATAAGCGTGTGATTTGTAACCAAAAGCTCTGAATGTGAAGGTTTAGCAGTGATTATATCCTGTTAATTATTTTGTTTTTAAAGAAAAAATTAGGGGGTAAAAAGCTTTTTCGTTAAATGATAACGAAATAAAAGGATGTAAGCGAAAGAGATTAAAGCGTTTATTTGCTTGAGCTAAACTGTTCACAAAGTCTTTTTAATTTAAAATCTGACATAATTCCACAATTTCTTAGATTTGAAAAGTCTTTGTTTTTTCGATAATAGTTCATCAAGCACTCTAAATCCGTTAATCCGTTTGCTTTGCATGCATTGTAAGCACGTTTACTAAGCCGATATTTTTCCCGCAAATAATTAAGCTTATAGTTTGATAAATCCATGGCTTGTAATTTCCAACAAAACTAATGAAAATTGTCGATAAATATGAGTTTTTTAACAAAAAAATAACAATAATTTTAATCTTGTTGATTAAACCTTTGTAGTCAGATTATTTACTTATCTTTGCGATATGCAAATAGGCTTAACGCAAGAGTTGAAAGTAGCCCGCGAAACGGTTCATGGTTTTTATCTTGAAGATGAAAACGGGCATGAAGTGCTTTTGCCCGGCGTATATATTCCTGAAGGATTAAAACCAGGCGATATGATTCGCGTTTTCCTGTATAAGGATTCTGAAAGCCGAATCGTCGCAACAACAGAAAAACCTGCCTTTGAATTGGGTGAGTTTGCAGTTTTAAAGGTGAAAGAGGTAGGCAAGTTTGGTGCATTTGTTGATTGGGGTTTGTCAAAAGATTTGTTGGTTCCTTTTGCAGAACAGAATGCTATTTTACAAGCCGGAGAACTCTATCCGTTTTGTTTGTGTTATGACCAAAAATCAGATCGATTATTTGGCTCGGTAAAAATTAATAAACATCTGGAGTTTACTGATGTGCAACTGGAAGTAGGACAGGAGGTTCAGGTTTTAATTGCAGAAAAGCATGAGTTGGGAATTTTTGCTATTATTGAGCAACGTTATTCAGGGCTTATTTTCCATTCTGATATACATAAACAGATTAAGACCGGTGAGCTACGAAAGGCTTTTGTAAAACAAGTGAGGGATGACGGAAAGGTGGATTTATTGCTTGAGCCGATGGGATATGAACAAAGTGTTGACGAACATTCAGATATCTTGATTAAAGCGCTTGAAGCGAATCAAGGAAAATTAAAACTCAGCGACAAAAGTGCTCCCGAAAGCATTAAGACAGCACTGGGGCTGAGCAAAAAAGCCTTTAAAAAAGCGATTGGGAAACTTTATAAAGCGGGTAAAGTTGAGATTGATGTTGATGAAATCCGTTTGAAATAACAGATATTAATATATGCATAAAAATAGGGGGATGTCATTGAGACAATCCCCCTAAATCTTTTATAACACAAACAGATTATTGAATAATGAGTTTGTGTGTTTCATTTCCTTTTTCTGAATTGATTTGCATTATATATATTCCTTTGTCTTCCATGTTTAAATCAATCATTTCTTGATTGTCAATGTGCAATGAGCGTATTATACGACCTTTCATGTCGATGA
>CAYOUD010000105.1:0-9571 GCA_964407055.1 uncultured Bacteroidales bacterium
ATATAATAAACAATCTGACTGCGTTAAAATTTTTCTAAATAGCTATGGCTATTCAGAAAAATTTGTGCCTTGCATCTTATTCATTAAATTTGTTTCTTGATAGAAAAGAATTAATAGAAGGTCCCATATTATTATTGTAATTTCGTGAAAGGATGGATCACAATGCACTCATAGCCTTTGCCTTAACCCTTTTTGCCGGCTTAAGTACCGGGATAGGAAGTATCATTGCAGTGGCTTATAAACGGACAAATCCAAAATTGCTGTCTGTTGCACTTGGCTTTTCTGCAGGCGTGATGATATATATATCTTTTGTGGAAATTTTGCCCGAGGCGAATGAATCGATGAAGGCACATTTTCAGTCGGGAGTCGGAGAATGGATTACCGTGGCGGCCTTTTTTGGTGGAATGCTGCTGATTACACTGATTGATAAACTTGTTCCCTCAGGTGAGAATCCTCATGAAGCGCATGAAATTGAAGAGATTGATGTAGAAAAAGCAAATTCCAAAAAGTTGCATCGGCTCGGTATCATGTCTGCTATTGCGATTGCTATTCATAATTTTCCCGAAGGAATTGCGACATTCATGGCGGCTTATAATGATTTTGAAATCGGATTACCAATTGCCATAGCAGTTGCCATTCATAATATCCCGGAAGGAATTGCCGTCGCCGTTCCAATATTTTACGCCACAAAAAGCCGTAAAAAAGCATTCCGTTTATCCTTTCTTTCCGGATTATCTGAGCCGGTCGGGGCAATTATTGCTTTTTTAATTTTAATGCCGTTCTTAAACGAATTGGTAATGGGTGTTATTTTTGCATCGGTTGCCGGTATTATGATATTTATTTCATTAGATGAATTGTTGCCAACTGCCGGTAAATATGGTGAACATCACTTAGCAATATATGGCTTGCTTGCCGGCATGATGATTATGGCAGTTTCGCTGTTAATTTTATGACTATGAGAGTTTTTGCTCTGTTTTTTATCTGTATCGGGTTTGTTTTCACTGCATGTGAACGCGAACAAATCATGCCGTCAGAGTTTCAGTTGCAGCAATTAGTGTTTTCAGAGCAAACAGAAATTCGTGATGTGAAGGCATTAAATGACTCGATTTTATTTTTGTGCGGGGGACAAAAAAACACCCACGGCTTTATTTATATATCCAAGGATGCCGGAAACACGTGGACAAATGCGCTGACTGTTGATTTCAGTGCAATTAATGCTTTGTATGTGGATGAGATTTCAGGTTATTGGGCTGTCGGCGATAGCTTGAGAATATGGCATTGCCCTGAACCTGGCGGCGATTGGGGGTTGTACGAAATAAGTAATTACCCTTGGGATAATTATTTGATTCCGTATTCCGCAATTTATGCTTGGAATCGTAATGAAATTATTGCAGTCGGCGGTGAATTTTATCAAAAAGGAATTACCAGTAAAACTGAAACCGGCACTTATCCGTGGAAACAAACTTCATGGGATAATGAATGGTTTGATCTGTTTGTGTGGGATATCAGTAATGTATTAATATCCGGTTACGGACAGATATTGTACAGCGACGACCGCGGAAAAACATTTTATGATACCGAGTTGTATGGCGATGCATTTATTGCATTGAAAAAAAATCTTTACGATGAAATATTTGTTTTGGGTGAACATGGGGAAGTGTTCCGCTATAACAATCAGTCATGGGTAAGTAAAGCACGCTTGTATGGACATTTGAACGACATGGCATTTTCTGCTGATTATGCAATCCTTATCGGACAACGAGGGGTAATGTTTTTTGGTGATGCTCATGCCAACGGTTTTACAAAAATAGAAGGTTTTACCGATGCAAATCTTTCTTTAATTTATGCTCATGAGGATGATTTTTTAATCGGCACTGAAGACGGAAATTTGTATCGGCTGGAGCATGAGTAAGTTTCGAGCTGGAGAGCGTGAGGGAGTTGAATGTTGGAAAACCCTATAAGTAATCCTCACGTCCCGCAGTACCCGTAAAAGGCGCAATCGCACGTTCATAAATTCCCTGAACCCAGGCAATCGCCATCCCATAATTTGTCACTGGAACCCCGGCTTTAATTGCCGGCTGTATTCTGTTGATTAATTGCCGGCGCGTAATCACACAACCACCGCATTGAATTACCAGCGCGTAATCCGTGATTTCTCCCGGGACATTATCCAACCCGGAAACTACAACAAAATCTAGTTTTTTACCGCTAAAATCTGAAATCCAGCGGGGAATTTTTATTCTTCCGATATCATCACAGGCAACATGATGCGTGCATGATTCCAGAAGTAAGACTTTATCGCCGTCCTGCAACTCAGAAATTTTTGGTGTTCCTTGCAAATAGGCATTGAAATCTCCTTTGTAGCGTGCCAGCATCACGGAGAAACCGGTTAAGGGAATATCTGATGGAATCGATGCATCCGCTTTTAGGAAAATTTGGCTGTCCGTTATTGCCAATGCCGGTTTTATGCCAGTCTTCCTTAAAAATGAATCCACTTCGCGTTCTTTTAAAACAATTGCCACTGCGTCATTGTCTAAAATGTCTCGAATTGCCTGTACTTGAGGTAATATCAATCTGCCTTCGGGTGCCTCAATATCAATAGGTGTAATCAGCAAAACAATGTCTCCGTATTGGATTAAATCACCAATCAGCGTGGGCGTATCCATTGCCGACTCAGGAATGCTATTTTTTATTTCCCAAATCAGATTTTCTTTTCCAATATCATCCTTAACACAGCTGTATTCAATGACTTTGTGGTTTAATGTTTGGGCGATTTCTTGTTTTAATTCAGGTTTTAAAGCCTGAATGTCAGATTTGTTATGCACAAGAATGAAAGGGATGTCATCTTTTTTAAAAGTATCTATCATCTTTTGCTCAGGAGAACCCATTTCATTGTTGGTGATTACCAGAATTGCAAGGTCGATAAGTTTCAGCGAATCGAAGGATTTTTTAATTCTCAGACTCCCTAGTTCCCCGACATCATCAATTCCAGCAGTATCAATCAAGATTACAGGCCCGAAACCGGTAATTTCGAAGGACTTTTTCACAGGATCCGTTGTTGTTCCTGCAACCTTACTTACAATAGATATTTCCTGACCTGCAAGTGAATTAATCAAAGAAGATTTTCCATTATTGCGTTGTCCGTATATTCCAATATGGACTTTGTTTTCTCTTCCTTTCTTACTAATTGACATAGGCATGATTTCAATAATCAACAAGATAACAAAAATACATAATATTGTTCATAAATGAATGGAGATGGGGGAAGAAGATGCGTGCGGATTGAAGTTTTCCCCTCAGGACCTCTCTAAGTGATGAATTGCGCGTTTGAAAGCGAAGTTATGAGCTGGGAATGGCGCGTGTAAGCGATGAATGAAAACGAGAGAGCGGGAGGTGGAGCGAAAGTTACGATTGTTGGGATGGCTGATTCAGAATGGGGGCTGTTTAAACAAGTGTATCACTGTTTTTTTCTGAAAGTGAACAGATGCTTTCTTTATCATATTGGGTATATTTTAAAATTTATACTACGCATAAAACCGTATTTTTTTTAAAATATTGACGGTAATTTTTCAACAATGAGTTGTCGTAATTATTTTTTTCTAACTTTGAAGCATAATTAATTGGTTAAATTGGGTAAAATAAAACATAATCAAATGAAAATTGTATTTTCTACATTGTTTGCATTGCTTGTGGTGACGCAGGTTTTTGCACAAACGGAAACCGAAGACAGTATTAAAAATAATACTGGCAGGGAGGTTGATGATGTTGCAATTGTAACATTATCATCAGAAGATTTAAATGCGGATGAGCAGTCGCAAGACATCTCCGGATTGTTACGCTCATCTCGTGATATTTTTGTTTCAAGAGCTGCCTATACGTTTAGTCAGGCGCGTTTTCGTATGCGTGGCTATGACGGTCGCCACACAAAAGTCACATTGAACAACATGGAAATGAACAACATGGAGTCAGGACGTGCCTATTGGAGTAACTGGGGTGGGTTAAATGATGTGTTTCGTTACAAAGACATTTCTAACGGCATCGAAGCAAACGATTACGCTTTTGGTGGAGTCGGAGGTTTAACAAACATTATGTTGCGTGCTTCAAAAGATCGTGCACAAACAAGTGTGTCATATTCCTTGGCAAATAAAAGCTATAATAATCGTGTTATGGTTACTCATAGTACTGGGTTGATGGCTAATGGTTGGGCTTTTACTTTTTCTGCATCAAAACGTTGGGCGCAGCAAGGTTATGTTGAGGGCGCTTTTTATGATGCATACGGATATTTTTTATCTGCAGAGAAAAAACTTAATGATAATCATAGTATTGGACTGGTTGGCTTTGGCGCACCCTCGCGACGGGGAAAATCGGGGGCTGCAACTCAGGAAGTTTATGACTTAGCCGATAATAATTTTTATAATTCTTATTGGGGATATCAAAACGGAGAAGTAAGAAACTCTAGAGAAAGCAGTTACCATAAACCCAAAGTTTTGCTTAATCACTATTGGGATATTGATGAAAAACAAAGTCTTACATCCGGTTTAAATGTGACTTTCGGTCGGGGAGGTTCCACTCGCTTAAATTGGTACGATGCTGCCGACCCAAGACCTGATTATTACAAAAAACTGCCTTCCTACTGGACTGATGATCCTGCTATGGCTAATTATTACACAAACTTGTGGCAAAACAATCCGGAAGCAACTCAGTTGGATTGGGATGAGTTTTATTTTGCAAATAGCAAAAACCTCTATACTGTCAATAATGTCGGAGGCATTGCCGGTGAAAGTGTTACCGGAAATCGAGCAAAATTCATGCTTGAAGAAGCCCGTACAGATGTAATGCAATATGGTGCCAGTACAGCTTACTCAAATAAATTGAACGAAAATATTAAGCTATTAGGAACAGCTAATATGCGTTGGTATAAAGGACATCATTATCAAACGGTCGCTGATTTGCTTGGCGCAGATTATTGGTTGGATATTGACCAGTTTGCAGAACGTGATTTTGCCGATGCAGATATTGCTCAAAGTGACATTGATAACCCAAATAATGTGACCGGTGTTGGTGACATTATCGGTTATGACTATGATGCAAACATTAATGCTTATGATGTGAATGGACAGGCAGAATTTTCTTATGCTAAAATTGATGGATTTGCGGCAGGAAAACTTAGTTATACTGAATTCTGGAGAACCGGAAATCGTCGAAATGGAAAATTCCCAACAGAATCATTTGGAGACGCACCAAAACAGCAATTTTTTGATTACGGTATGAAGGCAGGTTTAACATACAAAATTACAGGCCGCCATTTTCTAATTCTTAACGCAGCAGCTCTAACTGAAGCTCCTTACTTCTGGGATGCCTATGTTTCTGCTCGTACACGCGACCACGTTGTAAATAATCTCCAAAGTGAAAAAATTATGGCAGTTGATTTAAGCTATGTATGGCGATCCCCTTATGTTGATGCCCGCTTAACAGGTTATTATACTGATTTTAAAGATGGAATTAAAACCGGTGCATTTTATCACGATGAATTAAATTCATTCGTGAATTACAGCATGACAGAAATTGACAAATTGCATTATGGAGTGGAGTTGGGAATTGAGGTTAAATTAACCCCGACTATCAGTGTCAATGCAGCAGGAAGTATGGCGCATTTTATTTATAACTCCAGACCGAATGTAACAATTACTCAGGATAATGATTCTGAAGTTATTGCTGAAGACAGAGTGGTTTATATCAAAGATTATCATGTTGGTAATATGCCTGAAACAGCAGCAAGCGTTGGGGTTAAGTACAACTCATCAAAATATTGGTTTGTTGGTGTTGATGTAAGCTATTTTGATGATATTTATCTCGATTTTAGCCCCGACAGACGGACTGAAGACGCACTAGTTCATTATGTTGAAACCGATCCACAATGGGATCAAATGCTCGATCAAACGAAACTCGATGCAGGTTATACGTTGAACTTCTTCGGAGGAAAATCATTTCGTTTTGGTGATTACAGCGCAGGATTTACCCTGAGTGTAAATAATGTATTGAATACAACAGATCTTGCCATTGGCGGTTACGAACAATATCGTTATGACACTGGTAATATCGATAAATTTCCGCCAAAATATTTTTACATGTATGGCAGAACTTATTTCTTAAATATGTATTTCAGATTTTAACGAATAAACGAACAGAACAATGAAATATCAATCAATTTTAAAAATCGTAGTTTCCTTAGTCATTCTTTCAGGCTTTGTCGCTTGTGAGTTAGAGTATGATACCCCTCCGGTAAACACACTTGATGAGGAAAAAATTCTCCAAATTGAGGATTTGTACCAAATTTATGCTGACAGTGGAAACAATTATGTTTTTACTGAGGCATATATGTTGTATGCAACTGTTGCCATGAGTGATAACACAGGAAACATTTATGAAGAAGCTTATGTTCAAGACGAAACAGGTGGTATTAATCTGTATCGTTTAGATTATCCCGGACTGACACATGTCGGTGATTATGTCCGCATAAATCTTAAAGATGTGGTTGTAACTTATTATGCCGGAAAATTAGAATTAGTGTTCGAAAATGTGGAAGATTGCGGTAATCAAATTATTGTTCAGCAAAAAGAACAATACATTGAGCCTGTTGAGATCACCATGGATGATCTGCTAACCAATGAATATGACCTGAAGCTTGTTCGGTTTATTAATGTGCAATTTGCCGACACTGATCTTGGGTTAACTTACGCAGATATAAATGGCACGGGTGCGCAAAGTCGTACGCTAGAAGATTGTAATGGAAATAGTGTTGTTATGCGTTCAAGCGATTATTCCGACTTTGCGAATGATACACTTCCCGAAGGAAACGGGAGCGTTATTGGAATTTCCACAACCTATGTTAATCCGTATAACGGCGATACAACTCGTCAATTGCTGATTCGTACTCCGGATGAAGTGATTTTTGATGGTGTGCGTTGTGATGAGCAGTAATAAATATAAAATTTAATTCGTAAAACCGTGAAAGCAATGAAATATTTATCAATCAGTTTAGTAATCTTGTTAAGCCTTTTGGGTTTAAATAGCTGTATTCATGATGATTTTGAGAATCCAGAAATTCCGGATATGCCCGCCGGAAATGTCCTTACAATTTCAGATTTAAGACAAATTTATATGGACAGTGTGGTCTCGGGAATTCATTCAGAGGGTTACAAATTTACCGAAAACTTTTCTGTGTATTGTACTTGCACAATGGATGACAAAAGTGGAAATATTTACAAATCAGCTTATGTGCAGGACAATACGGATGCAATTAATTTGCATTTAATGTCTTCTGGAGGTTTGTATGAAGGAGACTCCATTCGCTTAGATCTTAAGGGATTGATTATTAATGATTACGAAAATATGCTGCAGTTAGATTCCGTGGATGTTGATCACAATACTCTGAAAATTGCAACACAACAATATCTGGAGCCTGAGTTGGCAACAATTCCTCAAATCCAAACCGGAAGTTTTCAGGGAAAACTTGTACGTATTGAAAAAGTACAATTTGAAGAGGCATCAATTGGTGCTACTTGGGCAGATGCTGAAAACCTTGAAACAGTAAATCATAACCTGGAAGATTGTAACGGAAACTTAATTATTGTTCGTACAAGCGGATATGCCGATTTTGCCGGACGACAAGTCCCTGAAGGTAAAGGCTATGTCGTTGCTGTCGTTGGTCAATTCCGTGACGATTGGCAATTGGCGGTACGTAGCATGTACGAAGTGGAGATGGACGGTTATCGTTGCGGTACACCCCTATATGAGGAAAACTTTGACGGTGTCGTTAACGCAGAAGTCATCGCATTGGATGCCTGGAAAAATATTGCAACCGAAGGAAATGTATTGTGGATGGGGTTTAATACCTCAACACTTACTGCTGCAAAATTTACCCCGAATAGTGATCCGGTTCAGCAAACTTGGTTAATTACTCCGCAAATTGAAGTGCCTGAAGGAATTGCTCCGGCACTTGAATTTGAAACCAACGCTGCCTATGATCTTGGCGGTACGCTTAAAGTGTTTGTTTCCGAAGATTATGATGGTGAAGACGACCCAAGCTCTGCAACCTGGACAGAGCTTTCTGCAACAATCTGTGATGCACCATCTAGTGGATTTGGACAGTGGACAGAATCCGGATTAATCAGCCTCGCAGATTATTCAGATAACATCCATATCGCTTTCCGTTACGACGGTACCAATACTCAAAAAACCACGTATTTTATTGATAATATCTTGGTTTCATTTGATTAATAAAATAGAAAATAGCATTATGAAAAAAGCTTGCTTCGGCAGGCTTTTTTTAATTTATATATTTGATAAATCGTTCTGATTTCTACTGCAACATTAATCGGAGATGCTTTGATTTCGCGGATACCGATTTTTAAGCAAATCCAATGCATGTTTCTGCATGTCTTCAACATTATCCGTTTCATCAACAATTTCAAGTCCCAGAATGGTTTCTACAACATCTTCCATGGTTATAAGTCCGGCAATTGAACCATACTCATCAACAATTAAACTGATATTTTCATGTTCCGAAATCATTTTTTCGTAAAGCTTATAAATCGGTGTGCTTTCCACGACTATATGAATGGGGCGTTGAATATCCGCCAATGTAACATCGGACTTTTTTGACAGGATATGATTTAAAATATCTTCTTTTAAAACATATCCTGTAATATTATTTTTTTTCACGGAATACACAGGAATCCTCGAATGGAGGAGTACTTTATATCCTGAATAAAAATCTTTTACTGACAAATCGGACGAAGCGGTTTGCATTACAACTCTGGGAGTCATTATATCACGAGTTTTCACAAATTGGAAGCGCATTAAATTCTGTAAAATCCTTGTTTCACTGTCGCGGAAAGCGCCCCTTTGCTTTCCATAATCAACCATTGCGCTTAATTATTCTCGCATTTCATTGAGTGAATGTTTGGGTTTCTGGAAAAGTTTGGTAATGATTTCACTAAGAATAATAAACGGATAAAGTGGCGAATAAATCAAAAATACTAAACTGTAAGTGGTAATTCTCGTTAGCGATTTCCAATAATTTGCGCCGATGGTTTTCGGGATAATTTCTGAAAAAATTAAAATCAACAAAGTCAAAATTCCGCTCACAACAGACAAATGTGCTTCGCCCCATATTTTTTGCGCCTGAATCCCAACTCCTGCAGCTCCCAGTGTATGTGCAAATGTATATAGCGTGAGAATTGCGGCCAAAGGACGATCAATTTTATGTTTAAAACGTTCAAGCAGTTTTGCATGCTTTACTCCTTTTTGTCTCAATAAGGCAATGTAACTTGGAGTTACGCTGAGCAATACCGATTCCAACATGGAGCAGGCAAATGAGAAAAATAAGGCAATAAGCAGAAATAAAAGTAATAATTCTATAGTCCCCGTTATATTAAAAAAATATCCATAATCCCCAAATCAGCTTTTTTTATCCTGCATTTTTCATGCCATTCCTTTTGTGCAGATTTGAATCATCTAAACCCGCAGTCATATTTTTATATTTCAAGGGTTTTACCTGCATTATTCA
>CAYOUD010000106.1:0-9559 GCA_964407055.1 uncultured Bacteroidales bacterium
TTAAAAACTCAATTTGAGGCTTCAGCAGGTTTTGGGCTTTGCTAATTGCGAGGCCTTTTTTTATGTAAAGTTCAGCTTCAGCAAGATTGTTGGATTTCAAATGGGCAAGAGCTGTATTTTTATAAATACGTGATTTTAGTATTATGTTATCGACTTTTTCTGCTTCCCATTCAGCCTCTTCCAGCATGTTGATTGCCTCTTGGATTCTGTTGGTTTTCACATAAATAGAAGCAATATTACTCAGGAGTTGTGCTTCAAATCTATTCGTGTTAATCAGGCGATAAAAATGGAGGCTTTTTTCGTAAAAATATAGGGCGGAGTCGGAGTTTTCAAAATTTTCTTCATAAAGAACACCCAAGTTATTGTATGTTGATGCTAACCCGGCGGTATCCATGAGATTTCGTTTGCTGTTGAGGGAAAGTTTATGATATTTTAGCGCTTTAGTTTCTTCGTTTATTTCCTGAAATAGTACGCCTAAGTTATTGTAAACCTTTGCTTGCGATTCTTTATCGCCTGAGCTGCTAAAAATGTCTAATGCCTGATGGTAGTAATCTGTAGCCTGATCGTATTTTCCTTCCAATTCATAAGTTACTGCAATGTTAGAGAGCATTCTACCAATTTCTGTGCTGTCGTTGATTTCGTGGTATTCATGTTTTGCAATTTCAAAGAAATCTCTTGCTGCTTTAATTTCTCCACGCTGATAGCAGCTTACTCCGCAACCGGCAATGTTTTGTAAAGGAATGGCAATAATACCGGTTTGAATGATGTGTTTTGATTTCTCTATGTAATGAGGCAAACTGTCTTCAGGTGCTGATAAAATTTGAGCAGGGAAATTTTGGGCAAAGCTTGTAATATGCCAAGACAATATTAGTACTATACTCCAAATTAAGTGTCGCGCTTTCATCAAATATAAATAACTACTCTGTAAAAATATCTGGTGTTTATTCCTGTTTTTCGGTCAAAATCACATGAAACAAAATATTATTATTAACGAACAGTGACAATTTATTTTGACGCGCTATTAATTACAGGTTGTTTTTCACTAAAACCAGTTACTTTAAATTCAGTACGGCGGTTCATTTGATGTTCGGGTTCGGTGCATTGTACTCCATCAGAACAATTATTCACGAGTTCATACTCACCATATCCTTTGGCGGTAATACGGTCTTTAGAAATGCCTTTTGAAATGATGTATTGAACCGCTGATTCTGCACGTCTTTGAGATAGATTTTCGTTATAGATTTTTGTTCCGCGTGAATCGGTGTGCGAACCTAACTCAATAATAATTTGCGGATTATCAGTCAGCAAAGTAACGATTTTATCCAATTCAATTGCTGCATCATGTCGAATATTCCATTTATTATAATCATAATAAATGTTTTCGATAACGATTGGCTTGTCAATGACAATTCGTTCAAAAATCAAATCAATAAAAACGGTATCGTTCATTGTCTCGCATGTTGTGGTAATTTCTTGTGCTAATGCGAAAAAATCAGGATTTGTGCCATGCACCATGTAGGTTTCGTTACAATTTAATTGCGTATGATAAACTGCCGGTGTTATTTGGGGAATGGCGATCAAATCTTCAGAATTTTTATAATGATAATGCACATTAATTCCCGGCAATGGTTTTAGGCTGCCGTCATCAAATTCTTCGTAGGTTGCAACTACAAGTGTCAGCTCTGTTGGCAATGGTGGTGGGGGAGGTGAATAAACAAAGCTGTAAATATCATCACTACCTACTCCTCCATACCTGTTTGAGGCAAAATATCCCATAATCTCGGGTTCGGTGAAAATAACTGCAAAATCATCTTTAGGAGAGTTTATTGGATATTTAAGATTTCCGGGACTTGTCCAGTTGTTTTTACTGCCGGTAGATTCAAATAAATCTAAGCCACCCATGCCAAGATGTCCGTTACTTGAGAAATATAGTTTACCGTTGGTATCGAATGAGGGAAAAAGCTCTTTTCCCGTTGTATTGATTATTGAGCCTAAGTTTTGCGGATCGCTCCATTCACCTGTGGATTGTTTTTCGCTGTAATAGATGTCGGTTTCTCCGTATCCACCGGGCATATCAGAAACAAAATACAAAGTATTTCCATCCAGAGACAATGTGGGATGCCCTACCGAATAGTTTTCAGCATTATTGTGTTCAAATTCGCTTATGTTTTGCCAATTGCCGTCCACGAGTTCAGCAGTGTATATTTCAAGCCTGTTTGTGTAAATATCGGCTTCTTCTTTGAACCAAGCAGTAGGATCTGGATTTTGAGTTTTGTAATTTTTCTTTACGGATTTTGTGCGAGTAAAATATAGCGTGTTTGTTTTTTTATCAAAATATCCGGGTCCATTATGATAATCATGATTTATTCCCGGAATAAATGAAATGGTTTTCACATTACCGGAAATGTCATTATTTACTTTGTAAAGCTTCAAATACGGATTACCCGTCCATTCATATGTGTCATTTTTGCCTGATTTTCTGCTTTTATCGATACGATCAGAGGTGATTAAAAAACCATCTCCAAATTCTATTAATCCAAAATCTGCATTTTCGGAGTTTAAATGTTTCTCGTTTTTCACGATAAATTCAGGTTCTGTTTCTGTCCAGACCAAAATATCACGGCAAATTTCAATGTTTTCATCGGTAATTTTTGATTTTGCAGGCTCAATTTCTTTTAATTTTTGATATTGCAGGATTGCATCCGAATATTTGCCTTCGGACTTGAGTAAATCGGCATAAATAATGATGTCTTCGGCAATTGCTGCTTCCGAATTAATCAATTTGGACAACCAGGATTCAGCAGATTTTGTGTCATTTGTTTTCATGTAACAATACGTGATATATCGTATGTCTGTAGGATTGGGTGTATTGGTTTTAAAATGATTTTGATAGGTTTCAATCGCTTTGACATATTCAAAATTTTGCATGTATTGTTCCGCTTTCGGCGAACTGCTTTGTGCGAATGTAAAACTTGACAGCGTAAAAATAAAAAACAGCGTTATTATGGTATATATCGTTTTCATAAGTTCATTTTTTTAGTGTTTTTCTTTCGTTTTAGATATGGTTTTAGAAATATCTCGGGGTTTTCATTCTGGTTTCGATTTTTCTTGGCAACGTATAATTGAGCATTATTTCATGTCCGGCGAAATTGCTTAATGCCGTAAGTGAATGCGTATAAGCATATCCGATAATCCACGATGGATTGAGGTTCCATTGAGTCATGACAATTAATGCATCGCGCTTGCGCAAAGAATTGTCTAAACTTTGGTCGGTAAGCAGATTCGCCCCAAAACGATATGATGCACCAATCCAAAATGTGTTTTTGAATAAAAAGTGAGTCGTAACATCTATGTTTGTGAGTGCTTTAAAATCTTCACGAATTAAGATGCTTGGTTTTGCTTTTACTTCTTCGCCGAGATCAAAAACATAGCCGGCGGTGAAGTAGTAATGCCTTTCTTGTTTTGCCACAAATCCATCAGGGGATTCAATCAGACTTCCAAGCATGTCGGTAACCGATAGTCCGGCATAAAAGCGTTCCGAGTACAGAAATAATCCCATTTTGGGGTCAAACCGCAATGAATTTACGCGGGTTAATGGAATCGAAGGGTCGTCAATCGATTCTGAGATTAATTCTCGTCCGTCAAGGCTAAAATATGATATCCCTGCAGCTAAACCCATTGAAAGTTTTAACTTTTCGTTAATCTTGAGAATATACGAATAATTTGCCCAAAACGATTGACGAGATTCAGCTCCTATATTGTCATTAATAAGTTGTAACCCCAAGCCCATATTTGATAAAGGTGAGCCTTCAATACTTACTGATTGTGTATTGGGAGAGCCTTCGAGTCCTGTCCATGGAGCAGAATACATTAAGTTAACACTTGTCCATTCTTTTGTTCCCGCATAAGCTGGGTTAATTGTCATTGGGTCAAAAATATACTGATTTGAAATGTAGTTTTGCTGAGCAAATAAACTTGTTCCCCAAAGCAATAATATCAATAATGTGTATGTCTTTTTCATAATTAGCAGTTTTTAATCAAAGCAAACTGCACACAAGTATTCAAATTGCATATTGCTATGCTGGAGCTTTCTTCACCCTTATAGGTAGTTGAGCTATTTTGATACTTGTATGCTATTTGCAAATTTTTACTCATTTTTCTTTATTTGTTTGAAATCACGGTTTTTTACGATCTAATCAAGAATTGTAATGTAACCATTGACTGTCCTGTATTCATCACAGATTTTCACTTTTAGTACATAGAAATAAGTTCCTTCACTTAAATTGCTGCCATCCCATAAATTGTCATAGGATTTTTTGCTGTAAACCTCGTTACCCCAACGATTAAGGATAACCAGTTCGTTGTCGGGATACAGTTCTAAATTGGAAATCACGAAGAAATCGTTAATCCCATCATTGTTCGGAGTAAAGACATTGTTTTGTACAAGTTCTACACCGATAACATCTGAATCGATAATGACATCATAAGTAACTTCACAACCCAAATAGTCAGTAACAGTTACGGTAATGGTTCCTGCATTAAGATTTCTTGCTACATTGGTATTTGAGCCATCAGCCCAGCTATATTCAAAATCTCCAGAACCTCCGTAAGCTTCAATTTCGGCAGTTCCATCGCTATTGCCACTACAATCGGCGCTAGTTGTTGAAACTAAGTCAATTATTATCTCATCACTGCTTTCTGCTGAAACTTCAGTAACAGCAGGACACTCATTCGCATCTTGAATATAAATCACATAATCACCTGCATGCAAACTATCAATTAGATTTGAGTAGTAAGTGTCTTCTCCGTTGACAACAAATGTGTAAGGGGCCATACCACCTTCTGTGTTTATTTGAACAGTTACATCGTTAAGCCCGTAACAACTGTTTTCGGAAACAATTTCAGCACTTGCGTTAAGTGTATTCAAGCTTGCAACCGGAATTTCAATAATTTCAGATAGACAATTGTTTTCATCGGTAGCTACAAGCGAAAGCGTTGTGTTATTAACAAGATTCTCAAATCTTCCTGATTGAGTCCAGGTTTGTCCGGCATCAATTGAGTATTGATAGTTTCCGTTTCCTCCACTGGCTGTTAGTTCAACTCCAACAATTCCTGTTTCACAATATGCGGTATAGCTTAATGTTAATGCTTCAGGAGTTCCGATTGTCGCATTTGCAATTTCAGAACATCCATTTTCGTCTTCAACAAAAACAGTATATGTTCCGGAAGATAGCCCGACAAAACTGTTTGAAGATTGTGGTGTTCCATCATTAAGCGTGTATGTGACTTCTCCGAATGCGCCTTCAACGGAAACGGTTATTTCTGCATCGCTCGCATCATTACAAGTTACTGGAGAAGATGCTTCTACAGTAACCTCCATCAGCGAAACATGCACATCCTGATCACAGGTTGAAATGTTTCCGTTAACATCCGTTACTGTCCATGTTACTGTTGTTGTCCCGGCAGGAAATACAGCCGGTGCATTATTTGAGATTTGATCAATTCCGCAATTGTCATATGCGTCAGGTTCAGTCAGCTCGATTATGTTTGAGCAGGCATTGATGTCATCAGGACAAGTAATTGTTGGAAATTCTACGTCCGTAACGGTTACAATTTGCTCACAAGTTGTCATGTTTCCGCCATAATCAGTAACAGTCCATGTTATTGTTGTGTTTCCCAAAGGATATGGGTCGGATAATGCTAGCATATCGCTTCTCTCGCCATTTACTGTCATTACTCCACAATTATCATTAACTGTAGGAGTACCAATCACAACACCTGTTGCTTCACAAGAAAAAGCATCACTATTAACAGCCACATCAGCAGGACAAGTGATTGTTGGGTCCTCAGAATCTAAAACAGTAACTATAATATTAGCATCATCACAATTTAAAGGATTAATTACTTCACAAATCTGATATGATAAATTGTATGTTCCAACTGCTAATCCAGCGGGGACATTCAGATCTCCGTTTGCTGCAATGCTAATACCACTGCTACCACCATCGTCTGTTAAAGTAATAGTTACATCATTAAAATCAACAGGACTAGCATCAAGTAAGTCATTAGAGAGAACATTTCCGGCAATTCCACCAAGTTCACAATCTACAGGAGTTGAAGTAAAATCGTCATCAACTGCATCAATAGAAGGTGCGAGTATTGTAACGAACACTTGAGCATCATCACAATTGCCAGGATTTAAGATTTCACAAATTTGATATGTCAAATAATACGTGCCTGCAGGAGTTCCTGGAAGAACATCAACAGTACCATCAAGATTAAGAACCAAATATCCATTATCTTCAGGTATCGTTTCAATCAGACTCACTTCAGCTGTATCAACCGGATTACCATTCAAGTAATCATTATCAAACACAATTACAACAGCTGTTTCGCCTGCAAAGCCATTAACATCGTAAGCATAATCATCATTTGCAATAATGCTTGCACTAGCGACAGTAATAATTACATCAGCATCGTCACAATTCAACGGATTTACGATTTCACAAATCTGATAAGTAAGAATATAAGTACCTTCAGGTGTTCCAGGAGCTAAATCTACACTACCATCAGGATTTAATGTTAGATATCCATTAGGTTCAGGAACAGTTTCTGTAAGGATTACTTCGGCAGGATTAACAGGATCTCCATTTAACAAATCGTTGTCAAACACATTTAAGATTCCATTTACTCCTGTGTAACCGTTTACATCAGCCTCAATATCATCATTTGCAATAATAGGAGTTGCTGCAACAGTAATCGTCACAAGTGCATCGTCGCAATTTAACGGATTAATGATTTCACAAATCTCATAAGTCAAATAATAAGTACCTTCAGGTGTTCCAGGGGCAACATTCACAGTTCCATCAGGATTTAAAGTCAAATATCCATTTGGGTCAGCAATTGTTTCAGCTAAATTCACGTCTGCAGGATCAACTGGACTACCACTTAATAAGTCATTATCAAAAACATTAACAACTGCAACATCTCCGGTATAACCATTAATATCATAAGCAAAATCATCGTTTGCAATTATTGAAGCTGCAGCAACAGTGATTGTAATAATTGCATCATCACAATTTAAAGGATTTACAATTTCACAAATTTGATAAGTTAATGAGTATGTTCCCTCTGGTGTTCCTGGAGCCACATCAACGGTTCCGTCAAGGTTTAATATTAAGTATCCGTTTGGTTCAGGAACCGTTTGTAAAAGTGTTACTTCTACCGGATCAACAAAATTTCCGTTTAAAAGATCATTATCAAATACATTTAAAACAGCGTCTGCACCAGTATTTCCATCTATACCACCAGCACTGTCATCATTTGCAATAATTTCAGGTGATTCAACAGTGATAGTAACAATTGCATCATCACAATTTGTTGGATTTGCAATTTCACATATCTGATAAGTCAATGTGTAAGTTCCCTCTGGTGTTCCAGGAGCAAGATCTACACTGCCGTCAGCATTAAGACTTAGATTTCCTGTTGGATCAGCAACAGTTTCAGTAATAAATAAATCTGCAGGAATTACTGCTAAACCATTTAACAAGTCATTTACAAAAACATTAATAATGTTTACTGCTCCATCATAACCATTTATCGGTCCGCCATTATCATTATTTGCAATAATAACGTTGATTGGATTGGTTGTTTCATCGTCCTCATCATTGCCTGGATCTGGATCAAACTGGTCTGAACCGGTAATTGTTGCGATATTAAGATAATCAACTCCTGCACCCGGTAAATTAACTGTAGCAGTAATGTCTAGACTAACAGTTCCAGGGAAAGGGATATTCGCAATATTCCAGATACCTGTAATATTATTATAAGTGCCAGACAATGTGTTATGAGAAACATAAGTGTAACCATTAGGCAACAAGTCTGTAACTACAATATTATCAGCATCAGTAGGTCCATAATTTGTAACTGTTAAAGTAAACACAACATCATCGCTTACATAAGGGGTGCTGTTATCAACAGTTTTTACAATGCCGAGATTAGCTTGTGACCGAATTGGAGTAATCACTGTGGAAGTATTATTTGTAAGGTCTGGATCAGTTATCCCATCAGTATTTGTAATAGTTCCTGTATTAATTATACTGCCACTGGCATCTTCTTCAACTACACCTCTAAAGATAATCAGACATCTTCCACCTGCTACGATAGTTCCTTGGTTTGCAGAGCCTGAACCTGGCCAGACAAAATAGTTTGCTTGACATCTTGATGCATCAAAGCTAGATATGCCTGCAGGCAAAAAATCAGTAATTTCAGAATTTGTAACATCACTAGGTCCATTGTTCGTATAAACTAAAACATAATAAATTGAATCTCCAGCAGTAATTTCCAATGGGTCTATCATCAACGCATAAGGATCGCCGAACAACTGAGTCGAATCAATTGGTATTAACGAAGGGTCGATCTGAATTTTAATAATTTCTAAATCTGCAACAATATTTACAGGAGTTACAATTGTTGATGTATTATTTGTTTGATCTGGATCTGGCGTATCAGCATCTACGACAGCTGTATTAGGAATATCTGTTGTAACACTACTAATTACAGTTCCTCTGATTAACAATTGGAATGTTGAAAGAGGTGTCATTGTTCCAATTTCGTATTCAGTTGCCCATGGATTCCAATTTGTTCCGCCATCAATCGAAAATTCAGGATTTTCAATTATATCAAGATTAATAATATCTTGTACATGTACACCAAGCGCATCAAAAGTATTACTGTTATTAGTAACATCAATTGTATATTCTATTGTCTCGCCAGCCACTACAGAAGCAGGTCCAGTTTTAACAATAGAAACGTCGGCTTCATCATTTAAAGGAGTATAAATTGTTTCTTCATCATTTGTTGGGTCAGGATCCGGCACATCAGATGTAACCGAAGCTGTATTAGGAATCGGGTCAATATTTGGAGCAGGACTCACATCTATAATAGTTCCTCTTATTCTAATAGAATAACTAGCGTCATTAGCTAATGTTCCAATATTCAAACTTCCAGTCCAAGGACTTAACCAAGAACCTCCACCGTCAATAGAATATTCGACTCCAGAGATTACAGCAGGGTCAATAACATCAGTAATAATGACATTTGTAGCAGCACTAGGGCCATAATTGGTTACAGATATTTGATAAACTATTTGTCCGCCAATAACAACAGGTGAGGTTAACGCTTGTTTTGTAAGGTTTAAATCTGCTGATTGCTCTATTGTTGTAACAACGGTAGATTCATTATTTGTAAGATCTGGATCAAAAGTATCTGAACTATAAATTGTTGCAGTATTTGTTAATGTTCCTGTTGCATCAGGATCGACATCCCCTCTAATTAGAATGTGATTTTCTCCCGGATAATCGAAATCTGTCAACATTCTTGTACCACCCCATGGAAACCATGAGTTACCAAAATTTAATGAAAATTCTGGATTAGTAATACCAGCAGGCAGCATGTCTGTAATTAAAGCATTAACCGATCGGTCTGGTCCAAAATTATCTACTTGTAGGAAGTAATATATTTTTGTTCCTGCTGTAATAACAGAAGGAGCTATTGTTAT
>CAYOUD010000107.1:0-9475 GCA_964407055.1 uncultured Bacteroidales bacterium
TTAAATTGACTTTCAAATAAGCCCATTCTCTGTTAATTTATCATTTAGAAACCGTCTAAATTGCCATATTGGCAGCCTTATAGGGTTAGTTTTGTCATTTTGTCATTAATTAGTTTTTGGGAGTTCACGGAATAAACTCCTCTTTCTTGTTGATTTTCAACATCTTAAAAAAACATCACCCAATTTTCTCCAAAATGATGGCACATGCTTTGACAGTATAGTATCGAAAACAAAATGTAAACATAAAATTTAAATTTAGGAGGAAAAATTATGACACTAGTAAGAACAAACAACAACACACCGGAGCAGGGATTGAACAACTATTTTTCAAGTATGTTAAACCGGCTGATTAACGAAGACATAAATGACTTATCACCGAGTAAGGCATACAGACCGGCAGTCAATATTCTGGAACGCGAAAATGATTTCCTGATGGAACTCATTGCCCCGGGAATGACAAAAGAAGATTTTCGCATTAAGTTTGAAGATAATCGTTTGGAAGTTTCAGCAGAAGTTGAAGAAAAACAATCAGAGGACAAATCAAACTACACACGCTGTGAATTCACAAAAGCTTCATTTTCTAGAAGTTTCAGAATTTCAAATGAGGTAATTGAAAGCGACAAGATTTCTGCCGCTTACGAAAACGGAATTTTAACACTCAAATTACCTAAACGCGAAGAAGCAAAACCTAAACCTGCAAAAGAAATTGCAATCAAATAAGCATGAGGGTTTTGCCACAACATACAAGTCAAAACAGTTTAAAAGCCGGGGATCCCGGCTTTTATTTTTTTTGTTTTTTAAAACTCAAACCAATAATCATCACGAGTAAAATAGCCGCTAAGCCCCACACCACAAACTGCAACCAATTCCATATTGAGCCTTCACCAAGGCTTTGAGCATATTTCTGAGGACAAAGTCCTCCCCTTCCTTCACCATAAATAATTTCCCAGTTTGACACATCAGCAGTGGATTTAAACACATCAATAATTTCAAGACTGAAAATAGAATCCTGCGGCAAATTCATGCTTGATGCATCCCACGAAATTTGAGAAATAATACGATTTTCTGAGTCCAAAAGCAAAACGGAGTCTTTATCAGCATTCATCATCAGGGAATCAGCAGCAACTTTTACGCAGGATTTTGAAGGGAGTTTCAAATCAGTTGCTATGCTTTGTTTTCCTGCTGTAGTTTGAATCATAGCATTTTGCAGGGTAATTTCCCGATTACTGATATTCGTCAACTCAAACCAATTCGACAAACTATCTGTCAAATGAGCACAAAAGGAAATCTCTGAAATCACCACAGTATCGGCGAGATCAGACCTTGGCAGTTTTTCCGCCACAAATGTCAATTCAACAGGAATTCCATCCACATCATAATCAATGACAGTGTCAACACATACCCAACCAGCGAATAAATTCAAAGAGAAATTGAGTTCTGCAATTTGATTATCTACCGGAGCATTCGTTAATGTTATGACATCATAGCTCAAATTCCCTGCGTGTGATGGTTTAAGATGCACCTGAATCTCAGGGAGATTTGCATCATCATCTTGTCCCAAAACGGGAGCTGTGCAAGCAATTATAATCGAGGCAAAAAGAACAGATAGAGCTTTCATAAACTAAGATTTAAGGCCAAGCCGGAACATTGACATTATGTTTCATTACCGGATCAGCCAAGGATTTATATTTCAGCATTTTATCATAAGAATCATCCTTAAAAAAATGTTCCTGCCCGATGTATTCGTGAATCGGCAATAATCGATATTGAATTTGCTGATTTTCATCGAGATATTTGTAAACATACATTAATAAATACGAAGCAGAAGCAATTTTCACCTCACCATTTGATTTTTCCAACTGCATTTGTAAAAGCGCTCCTCCATCGGTGCGTTTAAAATACATATTAGAAATCACATTTCCAAGCGACCATGCAATAAATCGTTCATTATCATCCTGTTTTGTCCATTCTATTGGCTGGATAACATGAGGATGCGACCCGATAATATAATCTGCACCCCAATCGAACATCATTTCGGCAAGCTTTTTCTGCGAGGCAGACGGAAAACTCTGATATTCAAGTCCCCAGTGCATAAACACAAAAATTTTATCTATATTTTTTGATTTTGCTAGTTCAATATCTTGCTTAATTTCAGATTCAATGCTGTGAGAAATTAACTCCGGGAAAGGCGCAGCATTTGTGCCATAAGTATAATTTAAAAATGCCAACCGAAATCCGTTTTCCTCGATAATTAAAGGCGTTAACTCCTCTCGTTGGGTTTTTGATTTCCAGACACCTGTATTAATAATTTCCAAACTGTCCAGTATTTCCCGTGTGCTGATAATCCCTGCTTTTTGTCTGTCGCTGGAATGATTATTTGAAGTCATAAGCACATTAAAACCAGCATCTTTCAGGTCTGTGGCTAATGCTGCAGGTGATCCAAAGCTAGGATATCCCCGAAAAGGCTTCACTCCCATCGGAACTTCAAGATTTGCAATGCATAAATCTGCTGCCTGAAATAAATGATCAATTTCATCAAACCATAGTCTGAAATTCCAACTGGAATCCTCCTTGTACCAAGCCGATTTCAGCTGATCATCATGCACCATAATGTCTCCACCAAAAACAAGGTTCAATCGTTGTTTTTCCTGAGATAACCCTGCTAAGGCAAGTAAAATGGCAATAAATGTCAGTCCCTTTTTCATCCTCGTAATTTTTGAAAAATGTGATATTTTGCTAATCCCCACTTTTGCAAGCGATAGGAAAACGAGGTTCCTAAAACTCCTAATCCGTATTTTACAGAGCGCTTAAAGTTAATTGACGAGGCATCATCAAAATATTTTGTAGGACAAGTGATTTCAGCAATTTCATATTCTGCAAAAAATATCTGCGCAAGCATCTGATTATCAAAAACAAAATCATCAGAATTTTGATTATAATTGATGTTTCGCAAGACTTCAGCAGAAAAAGCACGATACCCGGTGTGATATTCAGAAAGCTTCTGTGACATTAACAGGTTTTGTGAAAATGTCAAAAGCCGGTTTGCAACGTATTTATAAAATGGCATGCCGCCCCGCAATGCTCCTTTCCCCAAAATTCTGGAGCCAAGCACCACCGGATACACATCATTTGATATTAAATAGGCCATGCTTTCAATCAGTTTCGGTGTATACTGATAATCAGGATGTAACATAACCACGATATCAGCACCTAGCTCAAGTGCTTTGTTATAGCAGGATTTCTGATTTCCGCCGTATCCTTTATTCTCATCATGCGCAACGATATGTTCTATCCCAAGCTTTTTACCAACTGCTACAGTATCATCCTGACTTTTATCATCTACCAGAATAACAAAATCAACAATATCAAAAGGAATTTCCTTATAAGTAATTTCAAGGGTTTTTGCGGCATTATAAGCCGGCAACACAACTACAATTTTCATTGAATCTATCATAATAAAAAACAAATGCTAAAATTAATCTTTCTTTTCCCGTTCGCAAAATACAAATCCATTTTTGCGATTAATTTCCTTTACTTCCGGATATTTATTTAGGTATTTCTCCAAATGCTGGATTTTAATTACAAAATAGGCATGTTTATCAATATCACCAGCCATCAACCAATATTCATCATTGTGATTTGCATGTTTTGGAGCTGTTTTTTGAAAATAGAATAAATGCGCATAGGATTTAAAACCCACAGGACGCATATACACATCTTCACCGGCCTTTTCTTTATAAAATTCGATTGCTGCATGTTGGGCATACCGCTCAATTCGCGGAACAATCAAAATCATACTCAATTGCACAAAGATCAATGAACCAAGAAAAAGAGAAACAATGGCATGCATCCGACGTTTTTTTCTTGCAAAAATCAGAAATGCAATCACAGCCGTTAATAAAATGATTCCCGGTAAAATTTCAAAACCTGTCCATCCGGCATTTGCTTGTAGCGCTGCTTCCGCAAACGGGTCATCAAAAGCATCAGAATTTATCAACCGTGATTTTAACCAGTCGAAATTACTGAGAATTAAAAGCAATAAAGCATACAGAGTACCAAGAACCGCAAGGCTCACTTTCATCCATGCATACAATCTGTAATTTCGATTAACGATTTTTAAAATCACATAAGCGGCCAGATATGTCATTGGAATATAAGCCATAGAGGAATAATGCACAATTTTGGTTTTTACAATGGTAAAGAGGATTAAAACCACTAAAAACAGAACTTGCATTAAGCGCTTAAAATCGGCCCTTTCAGATTTTTCTTTTGAAGGAAGAAAGCCTTTCAAAGCAAAAATTGACGCCGGAAAAACCCCAAAAAACAAAACTACAAAATGATAAAAGAGAAAACCTCCATGTCCGGCATCTTCAGTTTGGAACAAGCGAATTTGATAGGCAATAAAATCAATAATCATCGCTGAATTTCCATTGAGCAGCATAAGAATAAACCAAAAGCCCCCAAAAAGTACAAAAACCAAAAGAAAGAGTAGAATATCCTGAAATTTAATTTTTACTTTAAAGCGAATGACAAAAAGGTATGCAAGAATCGTTAATCCGACGATTAAGGCGCCAACCGGCCCTTTTGTCAAGACTGCTAAGCCGGCAAACAATGCACCAAGCGATATAAACCAAAGATTTCTATGCGTGGAATAACGAAACAGATAATATATTCCGAGAAAAATAAATAAGTTAAACCACGGATCGATAATGCCTGATTTAAAATAGAAGAACGGCAAGAATGATCCGGCATACACCAAAACCCAGATCCATGCATATTGTCGGTTATAGAGGCGATTTCCGATATGGAAAAGCACAAGCAAAGTCAAAATTCCGCATATGGCGTTGGGAAAACGAGCTGCAAATTCATTGATACCAAAGACTTTCATCGAAATTGCCTGCATCCAGATAAACAAAGGCGGTTTTTCCCAAAAAGTTTCAAAATCCACCTGTACTTCGAGCCAATTTCGGGTAATGAGCATTTCACGAGCCGATTCCGCAAAATTTATTTCATCCCAGTCGAATAAAAGCACCTGTCCCAGAAATGGAATAAACAAAAGCGCTGAGATAATAATAATCAGCAATTGGCTCTTTCCGTATGATAATTTTATCAACTTCATTTTTTAAAAATTGATAAGATATTGTGATTCATAAAAGGCTTTTCCCATAGGTTCATCCATAAAACACTAAGATAAGCAGCGATGCAACCAATCAATGCATCGGCAAAAATATCAGCCATAAAATGCTGAGACAAATAAACACGTGAAAAGGAAATTGCAAAACCAATAATTAACAAGGTCAAAGCAATCCAACGACTTTTCACAAGCAAAGCAAGCACTACAAAAACAGCAAGTGCAGAAGCTGAATGTCCTGAAGGAAAGGATAAATAAGCATGTTGACTTACACCCTCCACTAAATGCAACTCAATTCCAGTATCGCGAAAATATCGTACCGGACGCATGATTTCTGAAAAGACAAGATGTTTTAAAACTTGCACGATTAATGCAGAACTCAAATATGCGATTGCCAGCGCAATCGCATAACGAAAGCGGAAAAACACAGCAACGATCATCACTAACAAAGCAAAAAGTCCATCACCTAAAAAAGTGAGATGATAAAAGAAAAAATCACGTCCGACGCCATTCCAGCGATTCACTGCCAAATGGATTGTCTCTTTATCAAAACATAAAAGCACAACGCTTAAACCCAGGAATAGTATCCCTAAAACAAATAGCACAAAATAACGTTGTGTTTTTTTCATGAATTGAACGATTGTATTTTCACGTCAAAGATACAATTTGCTGGCAAATCCTAAAAGCCTATTTTTAATTGCTTTTTCCTGAAAAAAATTCTTGCTGAATAATACCGAAAATACTTGGATTCATTTATGAAATTAATTCCGGAATTAATTTTTATTCATTCATAACCGAGAGTAATACAAAAATAAGCATATTTTATAGGACACTACTACACTTGAAATACAACCTCATTTTCACAAGATTCATCAAAATTAAAACGAAATGACACAGAATGCAAATTCAAACAATTAAAACAAATTTTATTTTGTTTTCAACAAATTTCTTCTATATTTATAAACAAGTTTGACAATGAAACTTTAGACGAAAAAAAGGTAAAGACATCATAATAATTACTATAATTGATACTTCGGTTACACAAACATTTTAAGGAGGATTTTCTATGAATATGAAATTTAGTAAGCTTACAATCGTAATTTTATTTTCATCTTTTATTGGCGGCATGAACTTTTCTTACGCTCAGGATGATTGTACAAATGCACCAGACATTCCAATTGAATTGTATTCTACTTGCGGTGAGATGGCGCTACAATCAGTTGATTTGGGAGAAGCCAATCCGTCCACAACCGCTCCTGCACCAACTTGTGCAGCGTTTAACAGCGGCAGCACAAATGATTTATGGTACAGCTTTACAGTACCGTCCGGAGTAAACGAAATGGCTTTTCATGCATTTAACTCAGACCACATGCCGCTATTGGGATCCTCAAAGCCCGGTCTGGCTGTTTACCGGGGAACTACATGCAGCGATTTAACGCTAATTAATTGCTTTGAATCAGAAGGATCATTTATGGAAAATCAGGAAATTCGCTGGGAAATCGTCCCCGATTTAATCCCCGGAGAAACGATTTGGTTACGCGTATGGGACGAAGAGAATACCGATCAGCAGCTTTTTATCGCTGCCTCGGTACGCTTAGACATGGAAGAAGACAATTGTGACACACCACCCGAAATGGGTACCGGTGGATGCAATATTTTATCTACAGGTGGAGATATTGATGCCCCGGAACAATGTGACTGGAATTCAACTGACAATACAATATTTTACAATTTCACAGTGACTGCAGAAGATGCTCAGCCCTATGAAATTGTTGTAGAAAACGGAGAATGTCAAGCCAATGGAGGAACCGGAGAAAATCCTGAAATTCAACTTGCGGTGTATTCATGGAATGGAACAGATTGCACAGGAATAGGTGGAGCAGGAAGCACCTACATGGGTTGTGCAAACGGAACCGGAACAGTGACTTTTTATGAAAACCTACCGCCGGGAGATTATATTCTGGCGATGGATGGTTATAGTATGTTGTCGGGAAATTCACTCTGTACTTATGGATTTTCGGCGTCTTTCATTGAAGTAAGCTTAATCGTAGAACTGAATACATCTAATGCAATTTGCGGACAAGGCGGTTCTGCTGCAATTACAGTATTGGAATCATGCAGCCCATCCTATGAAATTAACTGGAGCAACGGAGCAAGCGGAACTGAAATTACCGATCTCACACAAGGCAGCTATTCTGTAACAGTAACCGATAACACTGAAGATTGTGATACCGTTATAAACTTTAATATAGCTGATGAAGGAAACCTTGTCGTCAACGCTGTAGCAACAGGAGATATATGTAACGGACCATTTAATGCAACTGCGGAGGTGGAAGGAATTAATCCTGAGTTATGTGATTTTGTCTGGAGCACTAACCCCCAACAAACCACTCAAGAAATTGAAGATTTAACACCCGATACATATACGGTAACCGTTACCTATGGAAATTGTGAAGCAACATCATCTGTGGCAATTGATTATTCCAACTTGGACATTAATATCGACTATGAATCAGTTATTTGTGCAGGCAGCGAAGAACTTGCAACCGTCGAAGTACTGAACGGACAAGGGCCCTATACATATGAATGGTCAACATCAGAAACTGAAAGCAGCATTCCTCTGGATGAATCTGGGAACTATGCAGTAACAGTTACTGATGATTTCGGATGTACGCAAACCGATGATTTTGATGTCACCATATTCCCAGGTATTGTTATTGAAAACTTCAGTGATACCATTTGTGACGGCACGAGTACTAACTACATTGTTGAATTCGATGTCTTTGATACCGATGGAAATCCGACAAATTTCTATGTCAATGGAAATCCAAATTCCAACTCCTACTCAAACGCATTTCCGACACAAACCGGATATAACTTGACAGTAACTGACGAAAACGGATGCTCATCGTATGAATTCATTGGAATACATGATTGCGATTGTGAAACCAATGCAGGAACTATGAGCAGCTTAGAAGTATTATCGCTTTGCCAAAATGAGTGCTCACCTGTTGATATGCATAACGGAAATGAATATCTGGACGCAAACGATGTGTTACAGTTCATTCTTTACGAAGGAACCAGTCCAATTACCATTTTGGCAAGAAATTCAACGTCAGAATTCTGCATTAATGATGCCGATCTGGATTACGAACAAATATACTACATCGCGGCAATTGCCGGAAATGATAATGGTCTTGGGCAACCTGACCCCACTGATTTTTGCTACACAAGCAGTCAGCCGACCCCGGTAATCTGGCATGAAAACCCGGTTGCATACATTGCACATAATGAATTAACGACTTGCGGCTTGGAAGTCATTCTTGCTGCAACCGCTTCTTCACCGGGTATAAGCGGTAGCTGGTCGGCAAACGCTAGTTTCAGCCCAACTCAGGGAGGAAACATTCACGATCCGGAAATTAATGTCATCGTACCAAACTTTGGTGATGTAACTTTCACCTGGACATTAAATAATGCCGGCTGTACCGACAGCGATCAAATTACGGTACACTTTAATGAAGCACCAGTTACTTTTGCAGGAAATGATACCATTATCTGTGGTACAGAAGTCGATATGAATGCAACACTGGGAACAGGTTCAATCGGGCAATGGTCTGCAAATGGAGTGTCTTTCAATCCATCAAGTGATCCGAATGCAACTGCAACACTAAACTCTGGAAGTTATGGCACTTATATATGTTCATGGACAGAATCAATGGCAGGTTGTAGCGATCAGGATTATGTGGCAATCACATTCCTTCAGGAACCACAGCCCAATACCGTAAACAATTTTGATACCGTCTGTGGAACGATTTACACATTAAATGTCAACAATGTCAACGGCGATGGCGTTTGGAGAGCATACGAAGACGGGACTCAGATGTTTCCAAATTTCTCTCCGGGAGATGATAGTCCACAAGCAACAGTAAATATCCTAAATTACATTGGGCTTTACCGTGATATTGAATTTGTATGGACGGAAACCAACCAATATCAAGGAATCCAATGTGTTGGAGAAGCAAGTGTAAACGTTACCTTTGCCAAACAGCCGAATGCCTTTGTTGGGAACGATAACTACGATGAAGTTTGTGGAAATACTTACACTTTCCATGCAGATACGACCAGCTCAGGTTGGGCGGAAGGAACTTGGATTACAGGTTATGGAGCAACTTCCTATGATGACAACAACATTCCGGATGCAACTGTAACTATAACATCCCCGGCAGTATTTGGAGACTCTGCTTATGCACAGATTCCATTTCAATGGGTAATGTCAAACACAGGCTGTACCGACATCGATACTATGTGGGTTACTTTCTACAAACAACCTGTTGCTAATGCAGG
>CAYOUD010000108.1:0-9400 GCA_964407055.1 uncultured Bacteroidales bacterium
TGCACATCTTTAAACCATCTAAACCCTTGAAATATAAAAATATGACTGCGGGTTTGATGATTCAAATCTGCACAAAGGGAATGGCATGAATTTTACGGGTTAAAACATTGTAATATATCTGCAAGTTTCGATGCCTCGCATTTACACAAAGGGAATGGCATGAATAATGCGGGCTAAATCATTCCTTTAAAATCGGCTGAAAGCTGTGTTTGATAATCAGAAATTACAGACATCGCTTTTTTCAAAACACTCAACTCAAAATCAGAAAGTTCAGAAAGCTGTATTTCATTCGTGGGTTTTTCTCCTTGTAAAATCAAATCGGCTTGCAGCTCAATGCGTTTACTCATAAGAAAATCATACACTTGTAACATGTCTTTCTCTGCAGCTTTTGTAATGTGTTTGTTTTTTGCAGCTAACTTTAATCGACTCACGGTATTTGTTTCATATTCCGGGCAAAGCAAGCTGTAAATCCGGGCAAATCCGGTAATTGGGAGCATTAGTTTTTTAATATTTATTTCATTTGAAGTGGCGGATGGCATTTTAATTTGTATTATTATTTGCGCCATGTGCTGAAAGAAGACGGCTTTATTTTTCACTTCATTAAGAATATGACTTTGAAGCTCCTCAACGAATTCAATACGGCCGAAAATAGTTTTAACATCAAAAAAGATTGATGCATCCAGCAAGCTTTCCGGATCGCTTTTATGTATCCACTTTGTGAAATAAGCTTTCCAGTCAGCTAATGATTTATTCCAGTTTGGATTGTTAGCCATGATTTCGCCATCACACAAATGAATACCGGCAATATTCAACAGATGATTTACCCGATTTGCAAGTTCCATAAAATAAGCGATTGCATTCTGATTATCTGCAAATTTATCGTCAAAAATGATGGCATTATCCTGATCTGTCAGCAAGCTTTGTTCTGCTCTGGCTTCGCTACCAAGTGCAATAAAGGCGAAATCACAGGGAGCCGGCCCGATGTCATCAAGTGCAATCTCCATGGCCCGATAAGCAATTTGGTCAACGACCGAACTAATTAAGCGGGTTAAGTTCTCGGGTTTTACACCGCCATTTATCATCCCCCGAATCATAGCAGGCACTTTCAGGAAAATTGCCTTCATATCATTCTCCGCTTCACAAAGCTGTATTTCATGCAGGAGCAAACTAATTGCATTTCCATTTGGATTAATGACTGTCGTTTTGGTGATTACTCCAGTGATTTTATTCTGAGCATTTTTCAAACACAGAAAATCTGTATTTTTTGATTTAAACGTATTCAGTAATTCCGGCATTAAAGCATCATGTTGAATTGCAGGAATTGGTGCTGTCATTATTTCCGTAATTGGTTCAACCAGAGCGATTCCGTCAGCAACTGCTCTTTCACAGATATCTGCATGGGTTACCAATCCGAGATATCGCTGATTTTGTTTCACAAGAATAAACGCTTTCTTGTGACGTGTCATTTTTTGTGCTGCGGCCGAAATCGGGAAGTCAGGGGTGCAGGAAATGATGGGTTCAACGTATTGATTGATTGGCTGATTCATCATAATCAACGCATTTTCAATGTCCTTACTGAGTTGTTGTTCGGCAATTTTCAATCGTTGCTGCATTCCAAGCTCACGCGTAGTTACAATTACTCTTGTTTCATTTTGCGCATAGGTTTTACTCAGTGAAATAATCATTTCCTTATTTTCCCCGTTATGGTCTTTGAGATATCCTTCAAGCATAACCGATTTCCCCGGTTCGTCAATTCGTTTTAGCATCGTTTTCCAGGACATATCAAACAAATCATCAAATCGCAGCTTGAGCACTTGTTCAGGATTATAGCCGGAAAATGCAGAGAAAGTTTGGTTTGCATAAATCACTTGATTATCAACTAACAAAAGTGTTCCTTCTGTTGATGCCTCAACCAGTGACTGGAACTTTTCTCGGGAGGATTTCAAACCTGCTTCTGCCTGACTTCGTTTTGATTCAAAGCGGAAACTTTGACGGATAATTATGAGCAAGATAAGCGCAATAATCCCTGTGATAATGAGGGATATGTTAATAATTTGATTTTTGAGTGCGGAAATATCCTGCCGCACATCTTCAATATAAATTCCGGTTCCGACAATCCAATTCCATTCAGGAAACGCTTTAATATACGATATTTTCTGAACGATATGACTTGTATCTTCTCTGAGTTGCCAGTAATAATCGAGATATCCTTCTCCTGATTCCTCAGCAATACGCGCTGCTTCCACAAAAAGCTTAAATCCATTCGAGTCTTCGTAATCCACCAATGATTTTCCGTTCAGATCTTTCCGATAAGGATGCATTACCATTTTCGGGCTCATATCGCTAATCCAAAAGTAATCTTTCCCCTCTATTCCATATCGCATAAGCTCAATTTTAGAGATAGCTAATTGTTGAGCCTGTGCTTTGGTGTACATTGAGTCGGTATAGTCTTGATAAAATTCATCAATCAGACTCCATGCGGTATTTGTTAATTCCCCAATCATTTCTTTTTTATTATCCATCATATTTTTCTCGACAATCGGTATGATAATCAACCAAACAGAGAGAAAAAACAACAGGATAGCGATGATAGAGGGCAGGATAATGCCGACAAATACACGACGTATGGATTTATTTTTCATAGCGTTAAGACATTAAATACGTATAGCACGAGCAACCTTTTCTTTCGTATCCAAAATCAGGAACCCTTGCTTAAAAGCTCCTCTGGCAATCGGGGGACACATAATAATCATTTGTTCATCTAACTTACATGCTTTCCCAAATTTTGCTTTATGAATTTTTTGTTTTGTTACGCACAACAAACTGGATGCATGAGCATGTCCTGCTACAGCAATATTTGCTTGATGCGTTACCATAAAATCAAAATGAGGAATATAATCTGTCGGGGTTTTACAATAACTCACCTCCATCCCGGCCAGATTCGGATAAATGTAATGCGATGCTAAAAGTCGGCCCATTTCAGTTTCAATCCGACAAAATTGTTTGAGATTCCGAAGGAACTGTTTATCTTCATGACTTAACATCGGGTTTAGTTCTGAGCGCTGATAATTCCACAATTTTGCCTTTGCAATTTCTCGTTTTTGGAAATAATCCAATTCATACCAATTTGAAGGAAAATCGAAATCAGGGGATATTTCCGGCAAAGATTCCGATGCATGATAATCATGATTTCCCGGAATAATTACATCACAATTTTGCTTAATGACACTTAAACACTCATGGGCGTTTCGTTGCTCAAGATATTTGTAATATAGCGGATTAAACCCACAGATATCTCCCAGACAAATCAATTTATCCGGTTTGTATTTTTCGAGCATACTGATTGCAAGACGTAAACTTACAATGTCCTCATGGATATCAGAGATAAATGCTAATTTCATGCACAAAAAGTGTTAACAGCAAACTATAGACGCCTTCTAATAATTCTTTTCTTTCAAGAAACAAATTTTATTGCATTATCCGGATAGTGCTTCAAAAAAAATCATTGTCTATGAAAAACGCTGAAAATCTTGATGCAAAAGAATTATTAGAAGTCCCCTATATATATTGTAACGTGATGTTAATCGGATTTGTTACAAGCAAGTTTTTAAAAGAAATAATATGCAGCCATGAGGAATCTGATATTATCCACCGACTCAGATTCTGTGATTTTACCAAATTTATCAACATTCAGTACTCCGAAATTATCGGCTGTAGCATAAGCTGCAACGGTATATTCAATTTCTCCGGCTAAACGAAATTTCCCGAAATTCACATGCATTCTTGGAGAAACACGATATAAAAAGTCGATATTAGCCCCACGAGCATAGATTGTATTCATGCCAGCATTAAAGACAGTATCAGCAATTGCATCGAAACTTCCCATGTTTTTAGAGAATCCTCCAAAGAGACCAAATTGCCACTTTTCCCCGTTGGTATGAATATCTGTCCATACGCTCATGGTGTTGATTGGAGTATATGACCTGAAATCTTTCCCAATATCAGTGAAATCCTGAATCATAAAGCCACCAATCATTAATCCGTCAAATGCATTTTGAGCCCAGATACCTTGTGCTTTAACAGTAATGGGCTCTGTTTTTACTCGAAAAAACAAATTGGAAGTAAATCCTCCTACTGTGTTTTCCGCAATGTATCCGGCAGATGTGGATAACCTGGGTTTCAAAACTTTGTACCCACCTGTAAGTCCTATCAACAAGGCATCAGAAGCATTGATTTGAAATTGTGCCTGCATATCCGGAATCATTGCATTACTAAGGCTTTGATATCCGCCCGGACTTGCAAAATCGCGCTGTGTCGCCGCAGCAATCGCAAACTTGGCATTGTCACCAATTTTTTGTGTCAGTCGGATTTGTGGATTTCGTGAAAAGTATTGAAACGGCACACCGGTATTAAATGAAATGGTTCCCGGGAAACATTCAGGGACAAACAGCATATGCCAGTATTGTCCAAACAAAAGTTGAGTATTAGTCCAATCGAGTTTTACGAAAGCATGTCTGAGTCTAAATCCATTAATGTCGGCATTTGAATGACCGAAGAAAGCTCCTTCAATCACACCTGAGGTTTTTGCTCCAAGCGCATCCGGCCCGGTCAATTTAGCTGTTAAGCGGGATTGTATTGATAAAAAATTTAAACTCCCCTGTGAATTGATATCATTTCCATTCATATCCAGATTTTCTGGCATAGGAAATAATAGGAAATGACCTTCACGAGCCGTAACAGTTTGTCTGCTATCAAAAAAGAAATCATTTTTCACGAAACCTGACCAGTGAATTCCATAATCCGGTTCTTTTTCATTTGTATTCTGTGCCAGAACGATTGCTGGCAACATCATTAAACCTACGATAATAAAGGATAGTAATTTTCTCACAACAATTGGTTTTTAAAAGTGAATACTATGTTTTTTCTTTATCCGGCGGGAAGAGTTTCTGAATAACAGAAGGCTCTTTTAATGGTCTGCCGAGTAAAACATTCAAATTATTTTCAGCAGTCAAGTTTTTATCCCAAAGTGCCATTGCTTTCCGGTAAGCAGCAATCGCCAGGTCATATTCTTCCTGCTGTCTGTATGCAATGCCCATATTGGTATAACTGACGGATAATCGTCTATCGATTTCAATTTGGTTTTGCATGAAAGTATTTAATCTGGTTTTTAAGAATTTCTGTTTTTCTTTTGCAGAATAATTTTCAAATCCATCGAAGAAATCTGATTGAATTTTCGCTTTACATTGAGCTTCTGTAAGCGATGCAAACTCATTTTTCCATGTCTCATAAATATCGACAGCATTTGTAATATCCTGCATTGCCATATTAACTAGCGTATCTTTATCAAGTTTCAACAGAAATTGCGATTCGGCAGGCACGAGAATACTGTCTTTATGCATTGCCAGGGTAAGATAAACAGCTGCTCTGTTATTTGCTAAAACGCCAATTTCGAATCCGTTTTGATAATGCGGAATACTTTGATAGATATTTTCGATGGAATCCAGCAGTTGCAAAATTCCATTAAAATCATTGGCTTGAGCCATATCATTATATTGTCCATACATTTCTCTGGCTGGAACAATCCGAGGGTCAACTGCCTGGTTAACATCTTTATAGTAAAGCTTAGAAACGACTAGGCTAACAGCAACGAGTGTCACCATAACAAATATGATGACTCTCGTATTTTTGTTTTTTAAAAAGCTCATTATGAATGTACGCTTTCAGTGAGAAATTTGCGAATTTCAATCGGAGTTTCAGGGGTTAATTTTGCCACTATAATATGTACAATGATTGCAAGTGGAGCACCGAAAACTGCAAAATACCAAGCGCCAAGGTAGTAATCAATAAATTCATGGAATGGTAATGCCAAACCTTGCGTACCTGCAATAAAGTATGTAATCGCAATTAGTGACACGGATCCTCCGGCAATTAGCCCGGCAATAGCTCCTTGTTTATTTGAGCCACTCCACCATATTCCAAGCAGGAATAGGGGAAAGATTGTACAACCTGCGAGTGAAAATGCCACAGCAACAAGTCGTCCAATAAGTGCGAGTTTCAACAAGGCAATGGAAGCAACAATTACAGCCATCACAACGGTACCATAACGAGCCATACGCAACTGGACTTTCGGTGATGAGTTGGGTCTGAAAACTTTCACATATAAATCGTGAGCAAAAGCAGACGAACCTGCGACTAGCAATCCTGAGACAGTTGAAAAGGCAGCTGACACACCTCCCGCTGCGAGGAATCCGACAATTAGCGGATGAATATTTCCGAGTTGAGCTGTATAAACGACAATTGCGTCTTTTTCTAGTGTCCCAATTTCGGGGTGCGCCGACAGGATTTGCCCAAACGCTGAATACACCGGAGCACTCCAGTATAATATACAGATAAAGAAAAGTCCCCATACAACAGACCATCTGGCATCGCGTGCATTTGGAACAACATAAAAACGTTGCAATACGTGTGGGAGTCCGGCAGTCCCAATCATCAGTGAGAATGCAATTGCGATCCACTGAAAGAATGTTTGTCCGGTAGCAGGATCCCATGGCATTGCGTATTCTGGCATAGGCACCATTGCAAATTCATGCCCATATTTATTAACGAGGTCAGCAGTTTCAGCCAATGGAATTCCTCCAACAATATCAGAAACTACGGAGCCATATCCGATTTGTGGTAATAACCAAAAATAATCAAATTTAAAGGTTAAAATGAATAAGGGAATTAAGAAAGAAATAATGATAATGACATATTGAATCTGCATGTTTTTTGTGACACCAAGCATTCCGGAGATTAATGTATATGTCAATACAACTGCACCACCAATAACGACAGCCAGCCAATACTCGATCCCCATAATCCATTTAAACAGCAACCCGATTCCGCCAAATTGTCCGACACAATATGCAATTGAAATCAGAATTGCAATGACAGCAGCAACTGCTCTGAGTGTTCTGGAATAATATCTGTCACCAATAAAATCAGCGGCAGTGTATTTCCCGTATTTCCGGATTTGTCCGGCCATAAGAATTAACAAAAGCACATAACCACCAGTCCATCCGACAACGTATGACAAACCATGATATCCGGCACCGTACATAAGAGCAGCCATACCAAGAAATGATGCGGCACTCATCCAGTTACTGGCAATTGCCATTCCTGAGCCAATTTTGGAAATCCCACGTCCGGCAGCATAAAAATCATTGGTATTTTTTGCGCGGAAAACTATCCCAACCATCACAAAGACGACCAAAATGGTTATCAAAATAATTGCTGGGCCAAGTTTAAACCCACCTTCAAGGTCAGTGGCAGCATTTGCGGCAAAAATAACTGAGGAAGATAATAATAGTATTATTAATGTGATAAATCGTTTCATAACAAGTAAAATTTCTGGTTAATAATTAGTTTTAAAAATTAATCGTCAATTCCGTACTTTTTGTTTAGTACATCAGTTCTAACACAATAAATCCAACAGAGAAGGACAAATAGTATTAAAAGAAATACGGCAGTATAAAAGTAATGAAATGGAAAGCCAAGTACTGTCATCCTTGTCAGTACGGACTCGTTATGAATCAAATACTTGTTGAGTACCAACTCAAGCTGCGCAACATTTTCATCAGTCATGGTTTCCGGATACTCTGTATCGAGTTCAAGAGGTAAAATTTTGGTTCTGACATCCCGGTCTGAGAGACCGAGTACAGGTACAGCCATTGCCATTAGTTCAATTTTCGCCTGTTGATAATCATGTGCGAGGATATCTGTTGTTTTGTCCCTGACCGCCTTAAAACTAGCAATTTCAGCTTTCAATGCTTCCTCCTGTTCAGCATCAGCAATTTGGAACAAAGCCCAATTCAATGCACTTCGTAATTCGACCCGCTCATCTGGTGCGATAAATACTTTGCTTAATACCTGCAATGACACACCAGCAAAAGATTGCATTTCATCCAAACTTGCATTTCCCTGATAAACGCTTTTACTAACCGCTTGATAAGTCAGCAAAATTGGCTCGGGAGTAGGTTCTTCAATGAGTTTTAATACGACATGAAAGCCAAAAACAGCCAATGCCCATATTAATAAAAGCCACAAAACCATGTCGCGGTTTGCTTTGGTTTGAGGACTTGATGGCTTGAAAAAACTAATCCGATACTCCTGATTATTTGTTTCCATAAATATTAGGTTAAGTTAGGTTATGATTTAGGTTATAATTCAGGACTAAAATAAATATTTTAAAATAAGATACAATAAGATTGTGCTTATTTATTTTGATTCTAAAAAGAAAATTGACATAAAAACCCCCAACCCAACTTAAGAAACATTGCCACAAATCATTGTCATCAACCTAAATAGATGGGTTTTACAGAATGCAATAAAATTGTGCTCAGAAGATTTATGACCCGTTATTTACTTTACAATAAATTATATCCTTTTGGAAGTTTTGATGCATGCATAAGTACAAAATCACCTTTTTTGGTATTTGTCAGCTTTGCAATGACATCACACTTTACGGTAAAGAGGAAAAATATATTTCTGTGCCGCTCATATAACAAACCTTCCAAATTCCCTTGCCCTTTAGAAATAATAAGATCAGCCTTTTCAAAGGATTCCACAAATTCGGGACTGCATTTTTTTAGCACCGTTGACGGTATATCGGTTCCGTTATCTATGACAGTGCATACTTCATGCATTTTAACCTGTTCAGCATCTTCCGAGACAACATCATTCAGTACGGGAAACCCACGTGTAGCAAACTGCACATCAGGCCTTTGCATAGTCTGAATAAAAAGTTTATCCATCACAATTTCTCCTGCATTATCACCAAGATAAAGAATTTTTTTGGCAGAATTTATCTCCCGAAATAGCGCTTCACTGTCATCAATGTATAATTCCGATTTTAAAACCCTCTGAATGGTATCATCCACAGAAAAACTGTGTTCAGGTCCAAAATCAATAATATTTCCTGCAATGGCAAGTTTGACAGCAGTTTTTAAGGGGTCGGTGGAATTTTGTGCGAGCTGCAAATAATGATCGTATAATTGCAACATATATTGGTTAAATTCCTGCTTTTCATTATGATAAATAGATTTTTCGCTATGATATACGCCAATTAATCGATTCAGTTCTGCTGCCATTTCAGGGTTTGACACTTTACGATCAACTGAGCCGAGATATGTTAAAAAGGATTGAATGATATCAAGACGCTGTGATTCATCAATGCTTACGGTTTCTAAATGTCGTCGAATAGATTTCAACTGACATATAATACATTCTGAATTCATATTTTTGTACAAAGTTAAGCAACCTTCTATTAATTCCCGTAGGGTTTTCAGCGTTTCTCATATACTGCTTCAAATTTTGTGCAAATTTTGTGCAAATGAGGGCAGAGCCAAGCTTGCTTGAGCTA
>CAYOUD010000109.1:0-9388 GCA_964407055.1 uncultured Bacteroidales bacterium
CCATCTAAACCCTTGAAATATAAAAATATGACTGCGGGTTTAGATGATTCAAATCGGCACAAAGGGAATGGTATGAATTTTCCGGGTTAGGAAAAGATGCCTGATTTAATTTTTTCGTGGTTTTCCGCTACGCTTTTTCTTACGCTTTTTCTCCTTTGGTTCACTGGAATAACCAGAATTATCATCCGGTTTTGAAAGCTCAACCCTCAATTGAACACTGCCGTAATTCTGATTCTGAAATGCATTTAAAACCGCTTCGGCATAAGACGAATCCACTTCAAAGAAAGAAAAGTTCCTCATGATGTCAACTTTCCCGATTTCAATATCGCGGCTACGGGTTTTTTCGTTAATTAAACCAATCAGATTATGAACCTTAACATTGTGTTTTTCACCAACATTAATAAAGAATCTTGAAAAATCTTTATCCGAAAAATCTAAACTCAATTTGTCCTTTTTTGACTTTCCTTTGGATTTACTTTTAGGACTTCTATCCTCAGAAGAAACATTGAGGTCTTTTGCATTTTTGTAGTACTCAACAAAGCGATTGAATTCATTAAATAAAAAACGTTTCAACAACTCATCGCGATCCAGCCAACTTAGTTTTTTTTGAATTTGCTCCCAATACGGTGCAATGAGATCTTCATCAACAATAATATTTTCAATGTGATCCATCAAGGAATACAGTCGTTTTTCAACAATTTCCTCACCTGACGGAATCAATTTCTTAACAATTTTCTGTCCGACAACCTGTTCGAGTGTTTTAATTCTTCGTCCTTCGCGGGCATGGCTAATTACCATGGATATTCCCTGTTTCCCAGCTCGTCCGGTTCTACCGCTACGATGAATATACACCTCAGGATCATCCGGCAAATTGTAATTCAACACATGAGTTAAATTATTGATATCCAATCCTCTGGCAGCAACATCTGTAGCAACAAGCAATTGGATATGCTGTTTTCGAAACGAATCCATTACAGTATCACGTTGTGCCTGAGACAAATCCCCATGCAAAGCATCTGCTGAATAACCATCGCTAATAAGCTGATCTGCAACATCTCGGGTTTCGACACGTGTCCGACAAAACACAATTCCATAGATTTTCGGATTATTATCAACAAGCCGTTTCAGCGCGATATAGCGATCTGGAGCACGAACAACATACACCTCGTGCACGACATTTCCTGTTCCTGCATTTTTGGTTCCGCTGACAATTTCAACCGGATTATCCATATATAACTTAGTCAAACGTCTGA
This sequence comes from uncultured Bacteroidales bacterium, assembly GCA_964407055.1. GTDB lineage: Bacteria > Bacteroidota > Bacteroidia > Bacteroidales > ML635J-15 > JAQIBY01. The sequence continues at coordinate 1,254 of CAYOUD010000109.1, forward strand.
CCTCATTTGGCATCGTTGCCGAGAATAACATGGTTTGTCTGCCTTTGGGTGTTCCTTCTAAAATTGCATCCAAATCGTCGCGAAAACCCATGTTCAGCATTTCATCTGCTTCATCGAGCACCAACCAACGAATATTGTTAACTTTCAGTTTTCTGCGTTTCAACAAATCCAGGGTACGGCCCGGGGTTCCAACAACAACCTGTGGATTAGCTCTTAAGCCGCGAATTTGCGTTTCAATATTTGCACCACCGTAAACTGCAACCGTTTTGAATTGCTCTGTATGTTGTGAATACTTTTTAAAATCGCGCGCAATCTGCAAACAAAGTTCGCGTGTAGGACACAAAATCAATGCCTGAATGTTTTGATTTTTAATATCAATTTGCTGAATCAGAGGCAGACCAAATCCGGCAGTTTTTCCGGTACCTGTCTGTGCTAATCCAATAATATCACGTTCTGATAATAAAATTTCAGGAATAACTTTTTCTTGGATTTCTGTGGGTTGTTCAAATCCTAATTCCTGAATCGACTGAAGAATCTCATCGCTCAGTCCCATTGTTTTAAAACTCATATTTCATTTTTTAGTCCAGCTTTACACCATGTAGTAACTGGAAATAATATTTGGTGTAAAATTGCCGGCCGGGCAGCCTGTGGACTTTCCAAATAGCAATCGATAACACCTGATTACCTTAATCGGCGGCAAAGATAATACAAAAAAAATGATAATTTGCTTAAATCACTAAATGATTGTAAGACTTACATTCTACATGCTCTTAAACAATCCTGAAAGCTTTGGGAAGTATGAATTATTAACTAATATTAGGCTCTCAAAATTTAAGCCTATGAAGCCAATAAAAGTTGCAGTGCTGAAAGAGACAAAAACACCGCCGGACAGACGTGTTGTTTTAACTCCTGTTCAGGTGATGAAAGTGAAAACGCAATTCCCACATGTTGATGTTGTTGTTCAACCGAGTGAGCTTAGATGTTTTAAAGATGAGGAATACGAAAGATTAGGAATCAGAATGCAAGGAGACATTACGAATTGTGATATTTTGATGGGTGTAAAAGAGGCAAAGATTGACAGCCTGATTCCTAAAAAAAAGTACATGTTTTTCTCCCATACTCATAAAAAACAGGATTATAATCGTCCACTTTTGCAGGCATTTATTGACAAGCAAATCCAAATTATTGACCATGAATGTCTAACAGACGATTATGGAATTAGGCTGGTTGCTTTTGGCCGCTGGGCGGGGATTGTCGGCGCATACAACGGACTAATTGCTTATGGGAAACGCACGGGAAAATATGAATTAACCCGTGCAAAAAACTGTTTCGACATGCAGCAAATGTTACAGGAAGTTGAGCATGTACAGTTGCCGTCAAATTTTAAAATTTTAATTACCGGAGGCGGACGCGTTGCAAGTGGTGCATTGGAAACTCTGGAACCTTTATATCTGCATAGAGTCAGCCCGGAAGATTTTTTAACAAAAACATTTGATGAACCCGTCCTTTGTCAAATTGATGCTAACCAATATGTGGAATTAAAAGAAGGCGGATGGAAAGACTTTCCACACTTTTTTGATAATCCGTCAGAATACAAATCGACATTTGAGCAATTTAGTAAAAATGCCGATATGTGGATTCCATGCCACTTTTACGGCCCAGATAGTCCTGCATTCTTGAAGCCCGAGGATTATCGTGAACCGGATTTCAATATCAAAGTTATTGCTGATGTCAGTTGTGATATTGCTGATCCGATTCCATCAACCTTGAGATCATCCACAATTGCTGACCCGTTTTACGGATACGATCCCGTCAAGGAAAAAGAAGCCGACCCATGGAACGAAAAAAATGTCACCGTAATGGCAGTTGATAATCTTCCGGGAGAGTTACCGCGAGATGCATCCGAAGCCTTTGGAGAGCGATTAATTGAGGCAGTTTTCCCCTATTTGTTTGACACAGACAATCCGGACAACGAGGTTACAATGCGTGCGAGCATCACAAAAGACGGAAAATTAACCAATGATTACAGCTATCTTCAGGATTTTCTGGAAGGAAAAGAATAATAGACAATCAGCTATTAAGTCTGTGGTCATTTCATCAAGAAACAGTCACTTTTTATTTTGCGTATTTTAGTTGTGAAATAATCGCCGACGGATTATCCGCTTTAAACACAGCACTTCCGGCAACAACTGAAGAAACCCCGACATCTGCTAATGCCTTTACATTTTCAAGGCTTACGCCACCATCAACCTGAATAATCAGATTTGGATTTTTTTCAGCCGCCATTTTTTTCAACGTTTTGATTTTATTAAAGCTTTCCGGGATAAAACTCTGCCCTCCAAAACCAGGATTTACAGACATAATCAGCACCATATCCAAATCCGGCAAAATATGACTTAGACTTGCAACCGTAGTATGAGGATTTAACGAAACTCCTGCTTTCATCCCAGCAGCTTTTATCTGTTGAACACAACGATGTAAGTGAGTAACTGCCTCATAATGTACTGTAAGAATATCAGCTCCTGCAGCTTTAAATTCAGCCACATAGCGCTCCGGTTGGACAATCATCAGGTGTACATCCAGCACTTTGTTTGTTAATTTTCGAATTTGAGAAATCACAGGCATTCCAAATGTAATATTTGGAACAAAAACGCCATCCATAATATCAAGATGCAACCAATCAGCATCCGATTCGTTCAACATTTTAATTTCTGATGCAAGATTCATAAAATCTGCGGATAATAAAGAAGGAGCTACAATCATGTGTCAATAGTTTTTACAAAGAAATAAAAAAAATCCCAAATATTTAGGATTTTATGTCAGATAGCTTCTGAGTCTTTTATGTCTTGTACTTTGCTTCAATCGCCTTATGCATGAGTCCTTTACTTGTCTCACACGCTCACGAGTCAATCCGTAAATTTCACCAATCTCTTCAAGGCTATGTGCGTAATAACCATTTAGTCCATAATACATTTTAATAATTTCAGCTTCACGTTTATTCAACACACGCAAAGTCCGATTGATTTCCTGTGTCAGACTTTCTTTCATCAAAGCTTCATCGGGCGGAGTAGATTCCTCAGATTTCAACAGATCTTCAACCGTTCCATCGTCAGCATCATCGCCAATGGGTTTATCCAAAGAAAGCTTGCGTTGCGAACTCCGCAAAACATTTTTAATCTCATCGGGAGACATTTCAATAATTGCCGAGATTTCCTCATCTGTGGGTTCCCGTTGAAAAACTTGCTCAAGATTGATTTTTGCAGAATTTATTTTTTGAAGATTCCCAATTTTATTCAGTGGCAAACGAATCATTCTTCCCTGTACTGCCAATGAATGTAGCATAGATTGCCGAATCCACCATACCGCATACGAAATAAATTTAAAGCCTCTTGTTTCATCAAAACGTTGAGCCGCTTTTATTAATCCAAGATTTCCTTCATTCACCAAATCCTGCAAATTAAGCCCTTGATTTTGATATTGTTTAGCAACAGAAACAACAAAACGAAGATTTGCCTGCACCAGTTTATCAAGCGCAGCCTTATCTCCTTCTTTGATACGACGTGCCATTTCAATTTCCTCTTCTGAAGAAATCATATCAAGCTTCCCGATCTCCTGCAGGTATCGTTCAAATGCCGGAGTATCACGATTCGTAATTTGTCTTGTTATTTTTAGTTGTCTCATTTTTTTAAAACTCACTTCTGCTTTATTAGACGCAATTTGTTTTCATTTGGTTGCCCATACTAAAATATTATTACAAAGGTTTTACTATATCACAGTGATATAAACAAAAACAGTTTAAATCAATTTTTGTTGAAATAAGTTTTGTTTTATTGAAAAATAGAATTACCTTTGTTTCAAATTACAAAACGATTGAGTTAATCTCAAACATCATTTATTTTTTTAAACCCAAATTTATTTGTCTTACCAAACTTTGTCATATTCATGTACGACATTCTTGAATTAAATCAGAAAAAGCTTCCTGAATTACGAATAATTGGAAAAGAGTTGAACATTAAAATGTACAATTCTTACCGAAAAAAAGAATTGGTTTATGCTATCTTAGATGCACAAGCAATTCTGGAATCACAGAACGCAGGAAAAAAGAAAGTGGAGAGGGAATCACATAAAAATCCTTCCAACACCACAAATATTAACAAAGCAGAACGAAAAACTCGTCCGAGACGACGTGTTGAAAAGATTGCATCAGCTGATCCTGATCAAGATAAAATTAAGTTCAGCACCTCCAAAGCTCAAGCTGAAGAGGCAGTAAAACCGGTCGTCCCGCAGGAAGAAAAAAATCCTGAAAAGGAAAGTGTACATCGGAAACGCAGACGGCATATTGAAGTATCGAAGGAGCACAAACCGGCACCTCCGAAAGAAGTCAATGAGAAAAAGCCTCAAAAAAAAGAGGTGAAGCCGGAAAATAAAACTCAAAAACCAGTTCAGGAAAACAAGAAAGCAAGACCAGTTCAGGAAAATAGAACTCAAAAACCAGATCAGGAAAACAAGAAAGCAAGACTAGTTCAGGAAAATAGAACTCAAAAACCAGATCAGGAAAACAAGAAAGCAACACTAGATCGTGAAGCTAAGAAGGACTATTACCTGAAGAAAAACAAGGAAGCCCTTGAGCAGAATAAAAAAGTTGTGCCCAGTAATCAGAACGATTATAAAGATAAGCAAAACGGAAACATAAATAATAATGTGAAAGATAAGCGTAAAGAAAACACTCCTTTCGACTTTAATGGTTTGATTACCAGTAATGGTGTCTTAGAAATCATGGCGGATGGATATGGATTTTTGCGCTCTTCGGATTTCAATTATCTCAGTAGCCCTGATGATATTTATGTTTCTCAGTCTCAAATTAAATTATTTGGTTTAAAAACCGGAGATACTGTTGCAGGATCTATTCGTCCACCAAAAGAAGGCGAGAAATATTTCCCGTTGATAAAAATCAAAAGTATCAATGGAAGAACACCAGAATTTGTTCGTGACCGGATTCCTTTTGAGCATTTAACGCCCATTTTCCCAAATGAGAAGTTCAATATCTTAGGAAACAACCAATCCACCCTAAGTACACGACTTGTAGATTTATTCTCTCCGATTGGAAAAGGACAGCGTGGACTCATTGTAGCTCAGCCAAAAACGGGAAAAACTGTTTTACTGCAACAGATGGCCAATGCGATTGCCGCAAATCATCCGGAAGTTTATCTTATGATATTATTGATTGATGAACGTCCTGAAGAGGTTACTGATATGGCTAGAAACGTAGATGCAGAAGTTATTTCTTCAACTTTTGACGAACCAGCTGAACGTCATGTAAAAGTTTCCAGCATCGTGCTTGAAAAAGCAAAACGATTGGTTGAATGTGGCCATGATGTTGTCATTCTGCTTGACTCTATTACACGTTTGGCACGTGCTTATAATACTGTTGCACCGGCATCCGGACGAGTATTATCCGGTGGTGTTGATGCGAATGCTTTGCATAAACCAAAACGTTTTTTCGGTGCTGCCCGTAATATTGAAAAAGGTGGTTCACTTACCATTCTTGCAACTGCACTGACTGAAACCGGCTCAAAAATGGATGATGTTATTTTTGAAGAGTTTAAAGGAACCGGTAACATGGAGCTGCAGCTTGATCGCAAGCTTTCAAACCGTCGAATTTACCCTTCAATCGATATTACAGCATCAAGTACGCGTCGTGAGGATCTCTTGCTCAATAAAGAAATGCTTAACCGGATTTGGGTACTGCGGAATTTCTTATCGGATATGAATCCTGCGGAAGCGATGGATTTTATACGTCAAAGACTACCACATACGCAAAGCAATGAAGAATTCCTCATCACAATGGATAAATAAGCAAAAGATTACCATAGTTAATGAAAAGCACTTGTAATGAGTGCTTTTTTTTAGTGTTGTTTTACTCTTGGCAAATCAATAAATACCTTGGTGCCTTTACCCTCCTCTGATTCTACACTGATTACACCATGCATGGCTTCAACTGCCATTTTACAAAATGCAAGCCCAAGTCCATGCGAACTGAAAGCCTCTAAATCATTCGCTCTGGTTTTATATGCATCAAACAAGCTGGCTTTAATATCTTCGGGGATTCCATATCCATTATCAGAAATAACAATGCGTAATGCCGGAGTCAAATTTAACATTGCATTTTCAACGCTAATTCGAATTTCTGATTGCTCATCAACATGCTTTATTCCATTGTCCAACACATTATCAACAATTCTTATAAGCAGGTTTTTGTCAGCATAAACAACAAAATGTGCTTTAACTTCAAGGATTACAATAATTTGTTTTGCTTTTGCCTGATACAGCATATGTTTTTTACTCTCATTCAAGATATCCGCCAAACGCAAACCCTGAATATCAACAGGCATTTCCGCCGTTTCAATCCGTCTGATATCCAAAAGATTATACACCAACAATTGCATGCGACTTGTTGAATCCCGAACCACATTAATAAAACTTTCATCCGGAGTTTTAATAACTTCAGTCAAATGTAAAATAGTACCGATGGGTGCTTTCAGGTCGTGAATCAACATGTGTGTTAGTTTTTCCTGATAGCTTTGCAATTGTTCCATTTCCTTGTTTCTATCCTGTATATCAGCATCTTGGGATTTAAGATTCTGACTTATTTTCTCAAGCTTTTCCGTTCTTTCTGCCACAGTACTTTTGAGGTTTTCATTCAACTCTCGTTGTTTTCGAATCAGTTCAAGTGCGTGTTTTCTATCCTTCAAAAAATCACTCATAAGATAAAACTCCTGAATGAGAATAAAAATGAAAAAGCCGAAGTGCGAAATGTAAATTGACTGTATAATATTTAAAGCCAGAAAAATATCATTAATCCCTGATATCACAACAATTGACACGGATGCAAGGACATATACGCTACCCTTTCTATTTCGAATAACCGCTAATCCGACCACATAAAACAAGATATATAAAGCCGTAAGTCCAATTAAAAAGCTATAAACAAAACTAAACCGACTAATTATATTTGTTGAAAATGCAATGATAAAAACAAAAACCAATACATATGCCAGTGTAAAAGCCTGAATAACAATCTTTTTATTTTCTTTAGGATAGAGTTCTTTCAAATAATACAATAAAACCAAGGGCAAGCAATATGAACTAATGTAGCTCAACTTCATAAAAGCGGCAAAACTTAAATTCGGAAAGGCATAATATATCAAACGACCTTCATTGGTTAAAGCCATTAAGGACACAAAGAAAACAATAATTGAAAAAAGAAATTGCTTGAGATCCCAGGAAAACAAACTCATCAGTAAATGATGTAAAAAAATCATTAATAGTATCCCTACAATCAATAAACTCCAGAATAAAGTATTAAAATACCGATGTATCAAGACTGAAGTCTTTCCAAATTTCACATAATCTCTGATTCCACCGTTATCAAGATGAAAATTTGAAACATGCGCTACAACATGATAAACATAACTCCCATCTTCATATTTTGCTTCATCCAAAAATGCCATTCGATGATAAAATGACGGAGTAGTGGTTTCTGCATTCAACCCTGTCCTACCCTGAGTTACACACAATAATCCATTGACATAAAGCTTCATGCTTGTAGCAACCGGTTTGATATTTAGCACTAAACCTTCCTTGGGAGAATCTAATATTATTTTCAAATAATAGGTTGCTAAACCGTGAGCAGGAAAACTTTTATCAGCACATACATTATTCCAAACACCAGGAACCTGCATTTCTATTAATCCTGCAGGAATACTATCATCGTAAAACTCAGCAGGCAAATGCTCGTCCCAATAAAACAACCAATCTCCTTCAACTGAAACAATCGGTTCTTTAGCAAAATTCCAACCGCATAAATCAAGCACCCCAGAATGTACAGTAAAGGCATCAGAGGCAAAAGTGCTTAACTGAAAAAACAAGAGTAATATGGCAATAAAAATAGATCTCATTTCGATTTTAAAAATAGAAAAATATCCTGAACATTAAGTAAAGGAAACTTCTAATAATTCTTTTCTATCAAGAAACAAATTTAATAAATAAGATGCAAGGCACAAATTTTTCTAAATAGCCATCGCTATTTAGAAAAATTTTAACCCGAAAAATTCACCGCAAATAGGTAGATGTTA
>CAYOUD010000110.1:0-9293 GCA_964407055.1 uncultured Bacteroidales bacterium
AAAAGTAAAATTATTTTTGGCTGTACCGTATTTTTTTGTATTTGCCGCATTAAGTTTCTTATCATCATGTAATAAAGGTGATTTGCCAACAGTTCTAACTGCCGAAATCGCAGGAATAACTACAAATTCTGTCAGTATCGGTGGAAATGTTACAGATGATGGCGGGGATGCTGTTTCTGCACGTGGTGTCGTGTGGCATACAAGTGAAAACCAAGTTTGGAAAGTAATCTTGGTGTAACCGAAAATGGTGCCGGAACCGGTGTGTTTACATCCAATGTTTTTGGTTTGGATGAAAAGACCATCTACTATATCAGGGCTTATGCTACCAATAGCCAAGGTACTGCTTACGGTGAACAACGAAGTTTTACAACATTAGAGTCTAGTGACAATGATAATCCGGTAAGTACTCTTCCTTCTGTAATAAGTGCTGATGTTAACTCTGTGACTTCTGTCAGTGCTGTTTGCGGTGGAAATGTAACAGGACAAGGAGCTTCCTCCATCACAACTCGTGGAGTGGTTTGGAGTACCACACAAAGCCCCAGTTTGGATAATTACAACGGAATCTCTGAGGATGGTAGCGGAATAGGAGCGTTTACTTCTGATATCAGCGGGCTAAATTCAAATACAGCGTATTATGTCCGTGCCTATGCTACAAATACATCAGGCACAGCTTTCGGAAGCGTGAAAGCTTTTACTACGATTGAATCAACTGCCGGCGAATATGCTATTGGCGATATCGGTCATAGTGGAGGTTACATTTTTTACGAAAATCCGAATTACCTTACCGATGGGTGGAGTTATTTGGAATTGTCTCCATTGTCCACCGAAGTAAATGGATATGTGTGGGGTGGAAAAGAAACTACTGTTGGAACAAGTATGGATTTGGGTGAAGGACAAAATAATACGACATTGATTGTGGAATTATTTGGAGATACTGAACCATATGAAGGACTTGAAACTTATGCTGCAAGATATTGCGATGAATTAGTCGTGACAAATGAAGGAACGGATTATGACGATTGGTTTTTGCCATCATCCGATGAACAATGGGAAATTTGGTGGAATCTTATCAGCGACCAGTCCGATGCAAATAATGGAAATAGAGAACGCTTGCCCGATGCATATATATATATGGGAATAGGTCAATACTGGAGTTCTTGTGAAGTTGAAAGCTACACGATTTATGCAAGAGCTTTTGGTTTTAGTAATGGACAGTATAATAATCAACCCACAAAAGACAGTGAACGAATTGTCCGCGCAATTCGCCGATTTTAAGTTAATTAGCATAGTATGACAACAAATAATAACTTGAAAAAGCAAAACATGATGAAAACGAGAAGCGGTACGAATTTTACGAAAATCCGGATGCTGTAGGGATGGATTTTATTTATGATTATCCGGCAAACGAACCCTTAGAAGAACTTGATGATAAGTGGTTTAATATTACCTATGAAAATCGTATGATTGAATTTTACAGCGGTGGTTCCGGGGAGTATTATGATGACGAAAAAATTGTAATTACAGAAGTTGAACCTGTATGATAATGCTGTGAAAATTCGTTTGCAAGACGAAGAATCAGGGTATGTTTCGGTGCTCATAATTCACGAAAGCCCTTGTTCTGACGGAATGTCAGATAATGAATAGCCATTCACTGTGTTATATGAAACCAATAATAGCAAACACTGTCCGGTTGTGGCATAATTCGTGAATAATAAAAATTTAAACCTATGAAAAGACAAATTGCACTTTTACTAATCATTGCATTATCAGGTTTTGTAGCCTGCCAAAATGTGGATGAGAAACAGACTGCCGAGACTAAAAGTAATGCGGCTAAAACTGAACAAGTTGAACAGGCAGACCAAACTGATGAGAAAGCTGTTGTTTCGGAAACGACAGACGAACCCAAAATATTAGAAAATAAACAGGCACTCCAAACGAAAAAAATCATTGCGGCTGAAAGCGTTCAAACAGGTGATGAGATTTGTGGATTGAACGTCACTTCTATCAATTTTGTACCCGGTGGGATGTTTGAAGTTGAATTTGAAGGCGAAATGGACTTGCAAGGCTATATTTATGATAATCAACATGATGACTGCATGGAGTTTTCCATAGAAAATCCAACGACTTATGTGAAAATTGACGGAAGTGAATATGCCTTGCTGGAATATCTTGTTTTATCCAACGAAAAATCAGTTAAATCCGGTTTTTCAGAAAATGAATTGAAAATCTATAATGAGGGATTGCCTGTCAAATATGATATCCGGGTGAAAAACCCAAGCTATAACATTTATTTTTCCGATAAAGGACGACAGCGATTTGGCAAGGCAACATTTGGGAGTAGAAATTAAGGTGGATTTAATTGCTAAAGCCTGTTGCAATGCTTTTGGTGGTGGGGGGACATAATATTTTATCTTAACCCGTAAAATTCATGCCATTCCCTTTGTGCAGATTTGAATCATCTAAACCCGAACTCATATTTTTATATTCCAAGGGTTTAGCAACGAAGCAGATTTGCAAAGATAATGGTAAGCATTAATCAACAGCACCTTATGTTACTAACTATTTGCGGTGAATTTTTCGGGTTAAATTATATTCCTGACTCATAGCAGGGATACAAAAAATGCTAATTATGAATAAAAGTGTAATTTTTTTGCACATTGTAATTGTTTTTTGCTCTGTACAAATTTCAATGCAATAATGACATGGTATTTGCCATTAAGTAATTATTTTAGCGTTTATTTATTGATAATGGACTTCATTCATCTTCCCCAACAATTAATATCTCCTAATACTGATATTTCCCCTCATTATTTTAACTTTGGGCATGGAAAAATCGCATGTCAGCATACAAATTAGAAATGCACGGGAAAATAATTTGAAATCCATTGATGTGGATATTCCTTTGCATCAATTTGTTGTGATTACCGGCATTTCCGGCTCAGGAAAATCTTCTTTGGCTTTTAATGTCATTGTTCGTGAAGGACAACGCCGCTATCTCGAATCGGTTCCCGGATTTGCTCGTCGGTTTTCCGGAAAATTGAGCCATGCAAAAGTTGATCGGATTGAAAATTTACCTCCGGTGATTGCCATTAGTCAGAAAACCGCAGGCGGGGGATCAAGGTCAACGCTGGGAACCATGTCGGATTTGTATGATTATCTGCGATTGCTTTTTGCTCGGATTGGTGTCTCAAACAGGGAAATCAAAATTTCGCGCGCTTTATTCTCATTTAATACCTCAGTCGGGGCATGCCCGCATTGCTCAGGACTCGGCCTGGAAGAGAAAATTTCGCAAAAAAAACTAATCGCTGATCCGTCAAAATCCTTACGTGAAGGAGCTTTAGCGCCAACATTGCCGACCGGTTACATTATGTACACTCAGTTGACAATGGACAGCATGGATATGTTGTGTCGTGCTCATGGATTTTCGGTTGATATTCCCTGGAATGAAATGACTGAAGCGCAGCAGCAGATTGTTTTGTGCGGAAGCAATAAAATTAAAGTGCCTATCGGGAAGCACAGTTTGGAGTCCCGCTTGAAATGGGAGGGAATTGCTGCAAAACCTCGTGAAGAAGATTATTACAAGGGAATTATTAATATCATGTCGGATATTTTGCGCCGTGATCGAAATAAAAATATCCTGAAATATGTTGAATCCTTGCCATGTTCGCATTGTCACGGCACACGGCTGAATGAGAATGCACTTTCGGTTCAGGTACACGAAAAAAATATTGCTGAACTCAGTAAAATGGAATTGAGCGACCTGGATATTTGGCTGAATCAACAAACTTGGGCAAAACACGAAAGCCCTGTTGCTAAACCACTCGCAAAAGCCATAACAGAACGTATATGGCGATTTGAGCAACTTGGCATGGGACATCTGAATTTATCTGTTTCGACAGAAAATCTACCCATGGGTGATACCCGTAGAATCCGTTTGATTAATCAGATTCATGCCGGACTGAGTGATGTGTTGTATGTGTTTGATGAAGCCTTTGTGGGTTTGCATCCGCAAGACCATAGACATTTGCTTGACATGATGCGGGAACTTGTGCATCGCGGAAATACGGTGATTCTCGTTGAACACGATGAACAGTGCATTCGACAGGCAGATTATATTGTTGATGTTGGTCCAAAAGCTGGACAAGCCGGTGGTGAAATAATGTTTAGCGGAAGTTTGAATGATTTTTTGACAGATTCAGATATTCGCCAAAAATCCCTAACAGCAAACGCTTTGAATGAAGCAATTACTGTTAAATTGCAATCTGATAATTCGAATGAATTTATTTTTATCGAACATGCGAAATCAGGAAATCTGAGGGATATCCGTTTTCAAGTCAAAAAATCTGCAATAAATGTTCTGACAGGACTTTCAGGCTCCGGGAAAAACATGCTGGTTTATGATGAATTACTCCCGCTGGCAACATCACAAATTGAAGGAAATCATTGTGACCGCTTACATGGTTTTGACAAGATAAAGCAGATACATCATGTCTCACGGCAGCCAATCGGACGCACACCACGTTCAAATCCTGCAACATACACTAAGCTTTCGGATATTTTGCGCGATGTATTTGCTGATCAAGTAGATGCGAAATCCGGCGGATTCAAAAAATCCCACTTTTCATTTAATACCAAAGGTGGTCGTTGTGAAACCTGTCAGGGAGCAGGGAAAATCCAAATTGGCATGCATTTTCTCGGAAATGTGGATTTGCAATGTCCTGATTGTCGCGGAAAACGCTTTAAATCTGAAGTGCTTGAGGTAAAGTATAACGGGAAATCCATCGCTGAAGTTTACGACATGACAGTCAATCAGGCTGCCGCATTTTTTTCCAGACAAGAAAAAATCATGCAAAGTCTTGATAGTTTAAAAGCGGTTGGGTTGGGATATTTGAAACTCGGACAATCTTCCACAACATTATCCGGCGGTGAAGCACAACGGGTAAAACTTGCATCGCATTTGAAAAAAGCAAAAAGTGGAGATGCACTGTTCATATTGGATGAGCCGGCGAATGGCTTGCATCATTTTGACATTCAGATGCTTATTGGTGCCTTGGAGCAACTGAAAAATGCAGGAAATACCATTTTATGCATCGCTCATAATTCGGAATTACTGGCGGTTGCAGATTATATAACTGAGCTGGGTCCGGGACGAGGAAAGCATGGCGGATTCATTGTTGCAGAAGGAAATCCAGCTGAAATAATGGCTGATATGAAATCGCTGACAGCAAAAATCCTTACTAAAAAATATGTGAATAAAAGCACTGTAAACCAGTCTCCGAAAGGAAATGACAAAATTTGTCTTAAATCTGTGACAACTCATAATCTAAAAGGCATTAATGTCAATATTCCGAAATCTAAAATGACGGTTATTGCAGGTGTTTCCGGTTCCGGGAAATCATCACTGGCCTTTGACACCATTGCGGCTGAAGCAGAATCACGGTTTAATGAAAGCATGTCGGTTTATGCCCGGTCATTTTTGCAACAGGCGAATCCTGCAGAATTCGAATCAATTTCCGGATTAAGTCCTGTAATGGCTTTGTCTTCACAAAAAATCAATCTGTCGGAGCGGTCAACAGTTGGCACGATGAACGGTTTGTACGATTATTATCGGCTTTTATTTTCCCGCATCGGGCATTTACAAGCAATGAATTTTTCTGCACAGGAATTCTCCTTTAATCATCAATCAGGTGCTTGCCCACATTGCAACGGGCTTGGCGTGCAACTTGTTTGTAATCCTGAGGCACTTGTTACAAATCCTGAATTATCAATATCCGAAGGAGCATTAACAGGCAGTACACCCGGACGATATTTTGGTAATCCTGACGGACAATTTGTTGCTGTTTTATCTAAAGCAGCAGAGGAATTGGGGTTGGATCTTTCTCCTGCGTATCCTGATTTGTCAGCTGATGCAAAAAATCTGGTGCTCTATGGGTCGGAAAATCGCCTATATGAGCTTGAGTGGCATTTTAAAAACAAAAGCAGGAGCGGAGTTCAACATTTAAAATCAGAATGGCCGGGATTCTGTTACTATATTGAAGATGAGTTTCGTCGAAAATATCAAAATAAAACTAGCGATAAGTTGAGCGCACTGATGCATGAGAAAGTCTGTACGAAATGTCTTGGTATGCGTTTGAAACCTGAGTTGCTGGAAATTCAACTTGCCGGGAAAAACATCAGCGAATTGAGTCGTATGGCATCGCAGGAAAGTCTAATGTTTTTCGAACGCCTAAATGAGCAGATTGTCGGGAAATCAGTCATGACTCTGCTATCAGAAATTCGTCCACGGATTGTGGAACTTATGCAGCTCATGCAGAAACTGGGGATCGGGTATTTGAGCTTGGATAGACGCGGGAATGCTGTTTCCGGCGGCGAAATGCAACGTGTAAGACTGGCAGGTGCGCTTTCTTCGCCTTTATTTGGAGTGACTTATGTGCTGGATGAACCCTCATCATCTTTGCATCAAGATGATATTCCGGCATTGCTGGAAGTGCTAAAAGCCGTTAAAGACAGGGGAAATACCTTGATTTTAGTTGAGCATGAAGCGCAATTTATGCGAGCTGCTGATTATCTCATTGAGCTTGGTCCGGGAGCCGGTCGGTTTGGTGGTGAGATTATTTCTGAAGGAACGATAGAAACCTTTTTAAAAATAGAAACTCCGAGCGCAAACTATTTACGGGATACCATAGACTTAAAACCATTTGATTTTCCGGAAAGCAGTCTGAAATTTGGAGTTAAAGCTGCATCTGCAAATAATCTGCAGCAAATTGATGTGGAATTCCGGTCGGGATGTTTGATTGCGATTAGTGGAGTTTCGGGTAGTGGGAAAAGTAGTCTTGTGCGGGAGGTAATTCAAGCTTCGTTACAATCTAAACGGGCAGTAAATTGTGATAGGGTGTATGGATTTGAGCAGTTTTGTGATGTGAAATTTATCAACCAAAATGCATTAAATGGTTCGGCTTACAGTACCGTTTTTACTGCTGCAGGATTAATGGATGCATTACGAGAATGCTTTGCAAAATCAAAGGAAGCCAAAGCAGCAGGACTCAAAAAGTCGGCATTTTCGTATGTGAATAAGGATGGGAAATGTCCGGAATGTAACGGACACGGAGTAAAACATTTGGCAATGGATTTCATGAGCGACTTGGATGTGCCCTGCGATGTATGTCTCGGATATCGTTATAAACATGAAGTATTGCAGGTAAAGTTTCGCGGTAAGCATCTCGGTGAAGTTTTGCAAATG
The DNA here is from genome assembly GCA_964407055.1 of uncultured Bacteroidales bacterium. Classification (GTDB taxonomy): domain Bacteria; phylum Bacteroidota; class Bacteroidia; order Bacteroidales; family ML635J-15; genus JAQIBY01. The sequence goes on from CAYOUD010000110.1 coordinate 7,241, forward strand.
CCGTTGGATGCACTTTACGATTATTTTGAAGGAAATGAAATACTGCAAAAATCCGTCGGCTTAATGATGGAATTAGGTCTTAGCCATTTAACTGCCGGACAATCAGTTAAAAGCCTTTCAGCCGGCGAAAAACAACGCGTGAAACTCTTATCGGAATTAATCGGAAAACAACGCGGAAATACTTTATTCATAATGGACGAACCGGCTGCCGGCTTGCATCATGCCGATATTTTAAAGCTAATCGACGTTTTTCGCAGGATGGTAAATTTAGGACATACATTGCTGCTGGTTGAACATCGCCCGGAAATTTTACAAAGTGCGAATCAGCATATTGTTTTGGGGCCCGGCGCGGGTAAAAATGGTGGGAGAATTATTTCATCTGAATGATTTTTTGTGTTTGATTGTCTCATCTAATTATTAATAGTTTATTTTTGTAAAAATGTAGTCTTATTGTTCTTTTTCGTTACAAAAACGGGTGAACAAATTGCTGAAAGCCTGTGACACTGGGGCAAAAGCCGTTATTAAGCGTTACTCTCTTGCTATTACAGGGATATGGCGATGTTCATTTTTGAAACTCAGTGACAATGGGGTAAAAGCCGTTATTAACCGTTACTACATTGCTATCACCGGGCTGTGAGGTTTTCTGTTGATTTCTTTTGCATTGATTTCCCCGAAACCTTGTGAAAATGGGGCAAAAGCCGTTATTAACCGTTACTCTCTTGCTATTACAGGGATATGGCGATGTTCATTTCTAAAACTCAGTGACAATGGGGTAAAAGCCGTTTTTAACCGTTACGGTCTTGCTATTAGAGAGCTGTAGAGTTTTTGTTAATTTTATTTGCGTTTAGATTCCTGAAACGCTGTAATAATAGGGTAAAAGCCGTTATTAACCGTTACTGCCTTGCTATTATTGGGCTGTGGTTTTTTTATGAGACGTTTTCCTCATCTATTTCTGGAGTCCATTGTTTGTTCTGTCTCACTATAAGAATCTCATCATCGGAGAATTCCATCCATGCAAAATCATATACATGATGATACATTTTCTCTTTGCTATTGATATTGAAATGTGTGATGTATTTAAACTGAAATTTCTTTTTTACTAGTGTAGATCGTCTGATGATTTTTTTTCTGGACTTAGGTCCCATTATTTCTATTAGAATCGCACGGTTTCTGTGAAGAATTCTATCCAGAGGATATGCTGTTTCCTTAGTTACTTTCCGTAAAGTTAAATGATATTCATTTTTGCAGTTGACAGAACAGAAAACTTTATCTTTTCTGCCAAAAAATTCTTTATTGCATACAACACATTTCATAGTTATTTATTTTCTGTTATAGGCGAGTTTGATTACTAAAACATTGCTCTTTTTTAATTTGTAAGTTAGTTATTTAATCTAACCTGCATAATTCATAAATTTTCATAAAAACATTGTAATGCTTTTATTTGATGAATATTATTGCAGTTTGCTCCAAAAATTTAATTTTTCGAAAGCTTTTCTGAAATACCTATCAGAGTTGAAATCATTAATTTTTATGAATTATTCAGGCTAAGTACCCATCGTGCATGATTACGAATATCTTTTGGTTTCTATCGAGTAAAAATAATCATTTTTTCAAATAATCATTATATTTTATGGTAATTTTATCCGTTACTAACGGTTACTCCCTTGCAAATACTGTGATGTGGAGTATTGTTTTTTTGAAACGCTGTAATAATAGGGCAAAAGCCGTTTTTAACCGTTACTCCCTTGCTATTACAGGGATATGGCGATGTTCATTTCTGAAACTCAGTGACAATGGGGTAAAAGCCGTTTTTAACCGTTACGGTCTTGCTATTAGAGAGCTGTAGAGTTTTTGTTGATTTCATTTGCGTTGCGATCTTTGAAACGCTGTAATAATGGGGTAAAAGCCGTTATTAACCGTTACTCTCTTGCTATTACAGGGATATGGCGATGTTCATTTCTAAAACTCAGTGACAATGGGGTAAAAGCCGTTTTTAACCGTTACGGTCTTGCTATTAGAGAGCTGTAGAGTTTTTGTTGATTTCATTTGCGTT
>CAYOUD010000111.1:0-9274 GCA_964407055.1 uncultured Bacteroidales bacterium
TTATAAATCTGAATGAGATTAAGGCCGTTGAAAAAGCCCGTGTTTTGTTGAATAACAACAGCTATATTTCGATTGGCGAGCAGTACAAACCTGAATTAAAGCGTTTTCTTGAAGGAAATTTTTTGTAAAATAAAAGCGCAGACTATTTTCACATTCTGTGCTTTGAAATAAATTACCATTGGTATTAACAGCCTTATTCCTCTTTATATTCTTTCTTGTTTTTTGTAAAAATAATAATTTTACAAACTTAGGTTGGTATTACTTATAGTTCTTCTGATGAAGGCTCTGGCGCATTACTCATCTTCGCAGATTAATCTTAATTTTTTCGTTATTCATGGAGACATCTATGAGGTTTTTAACTCCTTGACCCACAGTAACTATGCCCAATGAATAGAAAAATACGGTCAGCAAAACTTGTCTGGCGATCGACGTAGAGTTTCTTTGTTTGCTTTCATTGCAGAAAAGGTAATTAATTAGTCAAAACGTTTATGATAATAAATGTAGGGAACTCAGTGTCGAAAACAGGATAAAGCTTATATGTTTATTCCATATTTTGCCCGACTTGCCCAGTTTCTCTGTCACCTTTATTAAATCGATATCTGAGGGATACAAATAACATACGTTCTGTTTGTATGGAATATAAGATGTTTTCAGTGTATGTTTGATTCAGGTAATCATAATAGGAGCCACGCGGCATTAAATCGTTAAGTAAATTATTAATGCCAATCGATAGGGTTAAACTTCTGTCGAAAAAGCGCTGTGTCATATTAATTGATGAGCTGATTTGGTCAAACTCATATCCGCTTAAGCTGTATTCCCGACTTGTGTAATTTACATAAAACATTGCTGAGGTATTTTTGGAAAACGAGATGTCGGTGGAGAGTTTGATGTGATATCCAAAGTTTTTTTGTTTCATGTTTTCTGGTTCAATACCGAGATTTTCCAGTGTTTCTGATAAGTTGCCACTGTCAATTTCCGAATGATAAAAGCTTCCTGATAAATTGAAATTGTATTTTCCTTTGATGGATAGGTATCCTCCTAGATCAATTCCCAGTCGGCTATTGTATGCATAATTTTCCGGTGAGGATAAATGGATGGATTCGCTAATGGGAATTTGCAAATAAGCAACATCATTATTGGTTTGAGTGTAAAACAAATCGGCAGATAAATTCCACATGGGTTTATTGAGTGAATACCCCAGATAAACGTTGTTATGGACGATTGGTTTTAAGTCCGGATTTCCTTGCGACCATGAGTAGGGATTGCGTTTAAATAAAATCGGATTGAGTTGCGAATACCAAGGCGCTCGGGCTGTGCGTGAAAAAGAAAGCTTTAAATCCTGCAAGCTGTCAATGGTAAACATAATAGTTGCAGATGGTAAAATATTGTAATAATCAGCCATTATATATGCTGTTGTGTCGCTCAAATCCTCATTGTAATTCTGAATCTCGAAATCGTAATGATAATGCTGTTGATTAATTCCGGCATCTATTTTCCATTTCCCAAAAGTGGTTCCAAAACGTGTGGATAAGAAATGATTGAATCGTATCCCGCTTTCTTTTGTGGATTCCTGTAGATATAAAACCTCGTTCATATAATAGTCTGTGTCATCTTGAATTGAATTGGATAATGATGCACGATAATTTGCATTCCATCTTGATTTTTCATTGATGGGATGATTGTAATAAGCGCCTGTATAGACTGAGAAATCCTTGTTGTAATAAACAAATGCTGTCGAAAGAACACTGTCTGTGGCAGCAAAGTTTTGAACTTGATAATTGTACGTGTTAGTACTTGTGTTGTATTGACTGAACTGTGGTAAATTTACATTCGCATAGATTTTTATTTCTCGCAAAGTGGTATCAAAACTATGTCGAAAAAATGCATAAGCAGTACCTCTTAATGTTTCATTGATGTTGTCATTTTCTCTATTGTACTCGCGGTAGGTTTGTCCTCCAAGTACTTGTTCCATGTGTCCGCCACCTGAGCTGTTGCTTTGGTTTCCGTTGATCCCGATGGCAAGCACGAGTTTCGTTTTGTCAGTAAAATTATATTGTGCACCAAGATAATCCATCAAATAGGCATAGCTGTAATCATAATTTGAAGTGGAGTTTGATGTGTAATCCATGTTATCAAATTCTAATGAGCCTTCCGATTCGGCTTCACTTGCCCACCGACCTTGCATAATGTAGGCATTGTTAAAGAAAACCCATTTATTTGCTTTAAGATTTATGTTGAGATAGGCGTTTCCGGAGTTTAGTTTGTCTTTTTCGAATGAGCCTCTCAAACTTGCAACTCCACTTAGCCCGTCTTCTTTTTGTACAAGCATTCGAATATTAATGATTCCCCCTTTTCCAATTTCTCCGGTTTGCATGGATGCATCAATCAGTTCAATTTTTTCGACCATTTGTACCGGAATCATTTCCAAATCGGGATATAAGAATTCGGCAGGCATATCATCAACCAAAATACTTGCCTCTGCCCCCTTAAATCGGACATTTTTTTGTTCATCGACACTCACACCGGGTAACGTGCGTAATAAATCATAAATATCTTTTGCCGCTGCTTTTTTATTATCATTCATGCTGTAAACTTTGCGGTCGAATTTCTGAACCACTGTGTTTTGTGCTGAGACGTCAACATCTTCAAGCATCTTGATGTCTTTTTCAATAAAAACATCGCCGAGCTCAGAATTACTGATGTTTAAAGGATAGTTGGTGTTTTTGTATCCGATACCGCTTAATCGAAGGCGTAAATTTTTCTGAGGAATCAGTTTGAGTTTAAATTCCCCGCCCTCATTAGTCAAGGCTGCTGACAAAACAGAATCTTGTTGATTTATAACCAAAACATTGGCAAATGGAACTGCATTTTCAGATTTTTTTTCCAACACACGACCGCTGAAAGTGGTTTCTTGTGCAAAACTAAGTCCAAAAGCTGTAATTAACAGCATGATAAGTATGAAATGCTTCATATATTATTGTCGAAATGTGGTAAAATAAGTGCGATTTTCGCCTTGATTATTTAAAAACGTGCAATTTTAATAAAACATTGTCGATTTTCGCAGGGGAAAAAACAGAATTTGACAGAAAGTTTCCCATCTCGCACAATGCTCCTAAATCCTGACCCCTTAATCCTAGCTCCTGTCACACGTATTCTTTCCGGGTAACAATCGCAATGTTGTTGTCGTCCAGCTCAAGATATCCCTGGTCGTAGCAGAATTTGTACACCCCGCCTTTTTTGGTTTCGTATATGTTTGTCAGATAATCGAAATTGAATCCTTTTTCTAAAAGTAAATTTCTATGAACTTTTGCCTTACCATGTGGGTTTAATGATTCGAGTATGCGTCGATTTTTACGCAAAATATTATTGATACGCCGCATCTGATTGTTGGAATCTTTTTTGAAGCTGTTGTTGAAAGTGTTTCGACATTGATCAGTACAGAATTTTTTATCTGAGCGACCGTCAAAAAGTTCTCCGCATTCCAGGCATTTTCGTTTCATAATAGTTTTGTGTATTTTCGACTAAATAAAATTAGTAAAAACAGGCTTAAAAACAAAAAAACAATGAAGATAAAGTATTTTAGTTTAATTCTGATGGCTGTTATCAGCCTTAATGTGGTTTCGCAGGAGATGCCTGTGTACAAAATATTTGATAAAAACGGTGAACCCGTTACTTATGAAAAAATGATTCAGTCGCTTGAGTCAGCGGATATTACTTTGTTTGGTGAGTTGCATAATAATCCGGTGTCTCATTGGATGGAATATGAGGTGACTGTATCATTATATAAAAAGCATCGGGAAAATCTGATTTTAGGTGCAGAAATGTTTGAAGCAGATCAGCAGTACATGCTTGACGAATATCTGGATGGATTAATTCCTGCCGATAAATTTGAAACCGATGCCCGTTTGTGGCCAAATTACGAGACAGATTATAAACATTTGCTTGATTTTGCAAAACATAATTCACTACAGTTTGTCGCTGCAAATATTCCGAGACGCTATGCCTCTATTGTTTTTAAGGGTGGTTTTGAAGCGCTTGATAATTTATCAGCTCAGGCAAAGCAATCGATTGCTCCGATGCCGGTTGCTTATGATCCTGAACTTCCGGGATATGCTGCCATGTTGAAAATGGGCGGACGCGGAATGCCAGCTCATGCTAACCAAAATCTACCTAAAGCACAAGCGATTAAAGATGCTACCATGGCTCATTTTATTGATAAATACATGAGCGATGAAGGAATATTTATTCATTATAATGGCGCTTATCATTCAGACAATTATGAAGGAATTTCATGGTATCTGAAAAAACTTAATCCTGAATACAAAATTAAAACCATTAGTACAGTGATTCAATCTGATTTGTCATCTTTGGATGCCGAAAATCTTGGAGTTGCTGATTATATGGTTGTTGTGGATGAACATTTAACAGGCTCTTATTAATCTATGCCTATGTTATATCCGAAGCCGCTGATGGCGAGAGACAAAATTCGCATTGTGAGTCCTGCCGGGAAAGTTGCGGCTGAGATTCTTCATGGAGCTGCAAACCAGCTTGTGAAAATGGGTTTCCTTGCCGAGATTTCAAAACATGCCTTTTCTGAGTTTTATAAATTTGCAGGAACGGATGAGCAGCGCTATCAGGATTTGCAGGAAGCGATGAATGATGATTCTGTATCTGCGATTTTATGTGCCCGCGGTGGATATGGCAGTATGCGGATAGTGGATCGTCTGGACTGGACAGGCATGATTGAACATCCAAAATTCCTGATAGGATTTAGTGACATTACTATATTGCATGCAGCCGCATTTCAGCAAGGGATTATGTCCGTTCACGGTTGTATGGCGAAAGATTTTCATGCCGTCGATATAGCCGCAATTCTTTCTCTTGAGCAAATTTTACTGCATACTGATGTGCCCATAAGCTGGAATGCGCATGATTTTAACCGTAGTGGAAGTGTTGAAGCCCCGTTTGTTGGTGGAAACCTGAGTGTTTTGTATGCTCTGCGTGGAACAGCTTATGATTTGGATTGGAGCGGAAAAATTTTGTTTTTCGAAGATTTGTGTGAGGATTTGTATCATGTGGATCGAATGATGCAGAACTTCAGGCTGGGGGGGAAGCTTAATCAGCTTGCCGGATTGGTTGTGGGACAGTTTTCGGATATGACAGATCAGGAATTTGGATTTTCAGCTTATGAAATTATTCAAAAAGCAGTTGCTGATTTTTCCTTCCCGTTAGCCTTTAATGCATCGATTGGGCATATAGCAAGCAATCAAGCAGTTTTACATGGTGGAAATTACAGCTTGACGGTTAATGAAAACAAATCGCTTTTAAGCTTGAAATCTGTATCGGGATAAATCTCGGTTTTTGTCACATATTTTGCTTTGCCATCCATCCATCCATCCGGCTGGCAGGCTTCGCCGCAAAATATCCGCCAAAAACCCACTCTGCCAGTAAATTTTCCAAACTGAGTTTTTGTCCGCACAAAAACACCAATTACCCCTTACTTTCGTAATATTTTGCTTCCGAAAACAATTTGTTTCCTTTATCTTTTTCGCTGATAATCGCATGTTGTGGCTTAATTTTCCAATCAATATTTAGTTGGGAGTCATTCCACATGATGCCATGTTCTGCTTCTGGATGGTAGTATGCATCGCATTTATATGCAATTACAGCATGTTCTGAAAGCACTGAAAATCCATGAGCAAATCCGTGCGGGATATAAAATTGTAATTTATTTTCTTCTGATATTTCCACGGCAACATGTTTCCCGAAACTTGGGGAGTTTTTCCGGATATCGACAGCAACATCCAGCACCTTTCCCTGTAAAACACGAATGAGTTTTGCTTGCGGGTGCGGCGGTATTTGGTAATGCAATCCACGAATTACGCCATATTTGGATGAGGATTGATTGTCCTGAATAAAACGGGTTTTAATTCCTAAGTTTTCTAACCATTCATCTCTCCAGCTCTCAAAAAAGTAGCCTCGTTCATCGCCAAAAATCTTTGGTTTTATCAGAATTAAATCCGGTATATCCGTTTTAATGAGTTCCATACTTGTCTCCGTTTGCGATGCGCATTAAATATTCACCGTAGTTGTTTTTCAATAAGGGTTTTGCAAGTTCAATAAGTTGATTCTTGTCGATAAATCCTCGCTTAAACGCAATTTCTTCAATGCAGGATGCTTTCAATCCTTGTCTGTTTTCCAGCGTGGCAATAAAATTGGATGCTTGCAGTAAAGAATCTGGTGTCCCGGTATCTAACCAAGCCATGCCTCGGCTTAATAATTTAACATTGAGTTTTTCTTCCTCAAGATATAATTTATTCAAATCCGTAATTTCCAACTCCCCACGTTTGGATGGTTTTAGCGACTTTGCTTTTTCAACGACAGTATTATCATAGAAATACAGTCCAGTTACAGCGTAATTTGACTTTGGATTTTGCGGTTTTTCCTCAAGAGAAATGACTTTTTCATTTTTATCAAATTCTGCCACTCCATAGCGATGCGGATCGGTAACATAATATCCGAACACAATGGCGCCATCGGTTAATTTGGAAGATTCAAGCAAGGTTCCACCCAAACCGTGACCGTAAAAAATATTGTCCCCGAGGACAAGACAAACTTCATCATCTCCGATAAAATCTTCGCCGATAAGAAACGCCTGAGCGAGTCCGTCCGGAGATGGCTGTTCGGCATAATGCAAATCTAAACCTAATTGTTTTCCGTCACCAAAAAGATTTTCATACAGCGATAAATCATGCGGTGTGGATATGATAAGAATTTCCCGAATTCCTGCCAGCATTAAAACCGACAGCGGATAATATATCATGGGTTTGTCATAAACGGGGATAATTTGCTTTGAGATGCTTCGTGTTATCGGATGCAATCGTGTTCCTGCACCTCCTGCGAGAATGATTCCTTTCATAATTCAAGTATTTTTTTAAAATAGTCAATGGTGTTACTTAAGCCCTGTTCCAGATTCACTTTAGGCTCCCAATTATTGAGCATTTTTTGCGCCAGACTAATGTCCGGTTTTCGTTGAATCGGATCATCTGTGGGCAAAGGATGGAATGTGATTTTTGATTTTGAGCTGGTAAGCTTAATGATTCTTTCAGCCAATTCCAACATGGTAAATTCTCCCGGGTTACCAATGTTTACCGGTCCCTGAAAATCATCGTCGGTTTTCATCATGCGTATCAGGCCTTCAATTAAATCGTCAACGTACTGAAATGAGCGGGTTTGCTTTCCATCTCCATAGATGGTGATGTCTTCTCCGTTTAAGGCTTGGACAATGAAATTTGAGACGACCCGACCGTCATTTGGGTGCATGCGAGATCCGTAGGTGTTAAAAATCCGCACAATTTTTATGTTGACATTGTTTTGCAGATGATAATCCATGAATAAGGTTTCGGCACAACGTTTTCCTTCGTCGTAGCAAGATCGGGAGCCAATGGGGTTGACATGTCCCCAATAGGATTCCGGTTGCGGATGGATTCGTGGGTCGCCGTAAACCTCACTGGTAGAGGCTTGAAGGATTTTTGCGTTGATTCGTTTTGCCAGCCCTAGCATATTAATTGCTCCCATAACTGATGTTTTAATTGTCTTTATGGGATTGTATTGGTAGTGAATAGGAGAGGCGGGACATGCCAAATTATAAATCTCATCAACTTCAATGAAGAATGGCATGGTAATATCATGACGGATGAGTTCGAAATAAGGATTGTCCATTAAATGCACAATATTTTGTTTGGATCCTGTGAAATAATTATCCAGACAAATGACTTCATTTCCTTCGTTCAAAAGTCTTTCGCAAAGGTGAGAGCCAATGAAGCCGGCTCCTCCGGTAACAAGAATCTTTTTCATCTTTATTTGTAATATTCAGTACAGAACAAAGTTAAAAAAATGAGGGATAATATGGGTGAATCTGTTAAGAAATTCTCAGATTTAAGAATTTTTGACATTGTCGGTTGGTTTAAAAGCAGAAATGAGAGCGAGAGCGAGCCGCCCGCCTGCCGGGCTCATTCTCAAACTGTTTTTAGCCGCCTTTCCTTTCTAACTTTATACTTTTAACTTTCAACTTTCAACTTTCAACTGTGTTTTACTACTCCAACTTTTTTGAAGCATTACCCATTTGAAGGATTACTAGAATTTTCTAGAATCCAATAAAATACAGAAAGTCTTCGTCTAAGAAATCTAATAAATACATTGCAAATTCTGAGTTTATTTCACCTTTCTTTTCTTTCATTAAGATTAAGTTCTGTACACTATCTTTCCCAATTACTTCAGACTCATAATAATACTTTTGTGATATTGCTGTACTTAAGGGGCTTGATAATATTTTATCAAGGGAATTTATTTTGCAAATTGAATCTACGCTTTTATGATTTTTTTTCAAATATTCGTTAATCTCTTGAGTTATTTCTAATAGGTTTTTATTTCTTTCTTCCCAATTATTACTGTTTTGTGCTTGCATTGCTTTAAAACGGAGTGTCAATAAGTTTTTGTAATAGGGTAGTTCTGAAAAGGGCTCAGTATCAAAAGTATTAATAAACTGCAATGCTTCATTGTAGTCCTTTTTAACCGCTAAAATACTTAGTTTTCTTAGAGACAGTAGATTGTGGGATTTTTCACAATTTTTGACTCCTTCATTTATGACAATTAAAGCAGAATCCAAATAGGAAGAATCATTTTTGAAATAAAACTTCTGATAATAATCTGCAGAAGAATTATTATATTCTTCACATTTTGAAGACAACAAAGGCTCGTCCTGTTCTTCAATATTATTGCGACAACCCAATGTTAACAATAATATAAATATGAATGCTATTGTAAATAAATATTTTCTATTTTTTTTCATAAAATGATGGTCTGTTTTGCAAATTCCAGAAATGTTTAATAGGTTTTGGGGATATAAGAAAACTATTATTTGTACACCTAAACTAATGTATGTATAATTGAAATTACGACCTTTAATTATATCTTCTGAGGAAATTCTAATTGTTGTTTTCATTGTAACAACATCGGGGTTGTTAATATTTGATTCTTTTCTCGAAAGCGGTTTTAAGAAAGAAGAATATTGATCTTGTGTACTTAACTTAACAGCAAAATAACCTTTGTGTTGCATTTTAAGACTCTGATTTCCACTATTTGAATTTTGATAATATATAGACGTAAAAGAAACACCTTCAAATCTTCTCCCGTAACGATTATTTTCATCTTGACTACTTAGCCTGCATTATTCATGGAATTCCCTTTGTGCAGATTTGAATCATCTAAACCC
>CAYOUD010000112.1:0-9191 GCA_964407055.1 uncultured Bacteroidales bacterium
TTTCACAAAATCAATTTCAAAACAGCTCGAACTCGACATCAAAAAGCACAACCAAAGTACCAGCGCGTTTGACAGCCTTGGTAATTAAGTTTGATGATCCATTATGAAATACAAGTTTTGTTTATAATAAATCTACTTGCCAATTGAAAAGTTTTAAAAATCCATTATTTTTACGATATGGAAAAAACAGAAACTCAGATTAATAATCTGTTTCAGGATTGGAGTAACAGGTCGGCAGATAAGATTCAAAGGCTTCCGGCTTCCGGTTCTGATCGTGTGTATTATCGGATTATTTTTGATCAGAAATCAATTATTGCGGCGTACAATGAAAATGTGGACGAAAATCGAGCTTTTTTTAGCATGACAAAACATTTTAAACAAAAAAATGTTCCTGTTCCTCAATTGCTGTATGTGTCTGGTAATGAGCAATATTATTTGCTTGAAGATTTGGGAGACATTAGTTTGTTTGACCGACTTTCAAAAGTCCGAAACGGAGATGAGATACCGAAATCAGTGTTGAATTTATATGCATCAGCGCTTGACTCGCTGGCTTATATGCAAACCGTTGCTGCCAACGATTTTGATTATTCCGTCTGTTATCCGGTTTCGCAATTTGATCGAAAAGCCATCGAATGGGATTTGAATTATTTCAAATACTATTACGTAAAATTAAGTGGCGCTGAATTTGATGAACTCGCACTTGAATCCGATTTTTCGGCACTGATTGATATTTTGCTCAAAGCCCCTTCTGCGTATTTTTTATTTCGCGATTTTCAGTCTCGAAATATTATGGTACACCAGGGAAAACCATATTTTATCGATTATCAGGGAGGTAGAAAAGGAGCACTGCAGTATGATTTGGTTTCTTTATTGTGGCAGGCCAGAGCCGATTTGCCGCACGAAATTCGCGAATCGTTATTAAATCATTATCTGCAGGCTTTAAAACAACATATTGATTTTAACGAAGCAGATTTTCGATATTATTACGATGCATTTATTTTGATTCGTGTGCTTCAATCCTTGGGCGCGTATGGATTTCGGGGAATTTATGAACAGAAAACACATTTTTTATTGTCATTACCAATGGCGACAAAAAATTTAGAATCTGTGATGCAATCTAATCGATTTATCGAAAAATTTCCTGAATTAAGTAAGTTGCTTAAAACCCTCCTTACACCAAGATATCAGCCTTGGTTAGCTCAAAAAACAGAGCCTGGAAAGCTCATGATTAAAGTGGGCAGTTTTTCCTATAAAAAAGGATTGCCGAGAGATTATTCCGGACATGGCGGCGGTCATATTTTTGATTGTCGTGCCATACACAATCCGGGACGATATGAGGAGTATAAATCGCTTACCGGAAGGGATAATGCAGTGATTGAGTTTCTTGATAAGACGGAATCAATGCAAGCGTTTCTTAAATCGGTTACAGATATCGTTGAGCAGTCAACCGAAACCTATTTGCATCGTGGATTCGATTATTTATCCATTCAGTTTGGATGTACCGGTGGACAGCATCGCTCGGTGTATGCTGCCGAAAAAATTTATCATCATCTTAAAAACAAATATCCTGTTCATGTTGTTTTAAACCATAAAGAACAAGATTTTTAGCAGTATGGCAAAGAAAATGTGTGAAAAGAAAAAACAAAAATCCATGAGTGATGCTGTTTATAAATGCAAGAAATGCAATTTGCAGGCGAAACAAAAAAAGCAGCTTTGTAAACCGAAATCCTTAATCTAAAAAAAACACACAGCGATGAAAACAATGATTTTTGCTGCCGGCCTTGGCACTCGATTGTATCCGCTAACTGAAGACAGACCAAAAGCGCTAGTTGAAATCAACGGAAAGCCGATGATTGGGCACTTAATTCATAAATTGCACGGTTTCGGATTTGATGAATTTGTTGTGAATGTGCATCATTTTGCCGAAAACTTAGTTTCCTATTTGAATTCCAGGGAATTTTCAGCTTATCATATTCATATCAGTGATGAAACCGGACAACTCCTGGATACCGGAGGTGGTTTGTTAAACGCTCGGGATTTATTGCAAGACAATTCACCGGTTCTTTTGCACAATGTGGATATTTGGACAGATATGAATTATGCTGAATTAGTGAATGCGCATAAAGACACAAACCCTTTTGTGACGCTTGCTGTCAGGGATAGAGAAACATCGCGCTATTTACTGTTTAATGACGCCTCTGAACTTGTCGGATGGAAAAACATTAAAACCGGCGAGGTTAAAATGGAAAAAGCCTGCAATAATCCGACTCCACTTGCCTTTAGCGGAATTCAAATCGTTTCTCAGAATTTCTTAAGATATTTAACAGGGACAGGTAAGTTCTCCATTATCGAATCTTATCTTAATGCTGCAAAGGATAATCAAATCAAATCGTTTGTCCACCAAAATGATTTTTGGATGGATATCGGAAAACCGGAAGCCATTAAACTCCTTAGCGAAAAATTTTGATAGACTGCTTTAAAGTGAGCATTTTCATTTTGCCATATTTCACCCTCTCTGCTTTTCTCGCGCTCACGTTCACTCTGCTTTACTATGACAATCTCCTTTTTTGCTACCGTTCAGCTCGCAGGAACATCCACCTAAGCCGCCTTCGCCGCTGGTTGCACAAGAAATACCCATGCGTTCCATGTTTTCATTTCCGCCAATATGTGTATTCGGAAATTCTTTTTTCTTACTGAAGAATATTTTGATTCCTAACCCGAGAAATACGAGTGTTAAGATTGCGATTGCTAATAATATTAATTTCAACATAATAATATATTTTTAGTTAAAACAGCCTAAGCATTTGAAAGTTTAGTAATTGGTAACTTTTTGCCAAAAATACGAATTATCAAATAGAGTATTGCAATATTGAACGGAATTAATAAGTAAATCGGAATTCCGAATGCGGAGGGAATGATACCCAGGAAAAGTGCCACTGCACCTACCGTTAATGCATAAGGCATCTGTGTTTGAACATGGTCAATATGATTACATCCGCTTGCAAGCGAACTTAAAATTGTGGTATCAGAAATAGGAGAGATGTGATCTCCAAGCACAGAACCGGCAATTACTGTACTAACTACATTGTTGAAAATGCTCATTGCCGAGCTGTGATCTAGACCGTATTCCGTACAAATTAGCCAAGTTGCAGGCAGCATAAGTGGATACATAATTGCCATGGTACCCCAACTTGAGCCAGTTGAAAATGCGATGAAAGCCGAAAAAATAAAGGAAATTGCCGGTAACCAAGGCGGCGAAACCGAAAGTTGTTGCATAATGTGACTGATAAAATCTGCAGTATGCAAATGCTCTGTCAATAAGGCCAGTGCCCAAGCAAACGTCAAAATTAGTATTGCTGTCAACATGGATTTAAACCCGTTAATCATTGCCTCAATACTTTGCTTGAGTTTCATGAGTTTTTTGCCGACAGTGATAGTAATTGCCAGTAAAACTCCCGCAAAAGAGGCCCAAAGCAGTGCATTAAAGGAATTTCCCTGTCCAATAATATGTGATATTCTGTTTCCAAAACCTAAGCTTTCATCGTTCCAGACAGCAGCATCCCAGCCGGTAAATATCAACCCGGCAATGGTTCCCAAGACAACGAGTAAAACAGGTAAAATGCCGTTCCATGCTGAGCTTACTAAACGTTTTTCTGGTTTTTCTTTGGTTTCGATGGTGTCCGTTTGGTTGCCGCCGCGTGCTTTGAGTTCCCGTTTATACATGGGGCCATAATCGCGACGAAGCATAATTAATATAAAGACAAATACCAAGGTTAATATTGGATAAAACGAATACTTTAGCGAAGCAAAAAATACACTGTAAGCTGTGGTTTCCAATCCAATAGCTGATATTCCATCTTGAATATAACTTAATTCTGCTCCAATCCATGTTGTAATAAAGGCTATGGCAGCCATTGGAGCTGCTGTGCTATCAACGATATACGCAAGCTTTTCACGGGAAACTTTCAATTTGTCTGTCACATTTCGCATCGTATTTCCAACGACCAAAGTATTCGCATAATCATCAAAAAAAACAGCAATACCCATAAGCCAAGTGACTAATTGTCCTGAGCGGGAAGTGCTTGCTCTCCGCGATAATAATCTCACCAATCCTCGCATCCCACCGTTACGCGTGATTATACCAACCATTCCTCCAATCAACATAGAAAAAACGATGATGGACAGATGATCTTTGTTATTTAGTGCTTGTATTATATACGTGTCAATGAGGCGTAGAAATGCGATAATAATTGCTTTGATAACTCCAAATCCCTGGTGCAAACTGATAATAAGAGTACCACTGAAAATTCCTAAAATTAATGCCGAGAACACTTCTTTGAAAATCAGTGCAAAGAGAATCGCAATTATTGGAGGCAATATGCTGAACCATAAAGGGATTGGGTTAATCTCTGTGCTGCTTTTTAGTGGCCCAATTTGTACTGTTTCTGTGGTTTTCGATTGAAAACTTTTTTCATATTCTGCAGTCCCATCCTTGAAAAATAGCGTTTGCGATTTTTCGTTAATGTGTAACGTAAGGCTATCAGAAATGTCTAATTGCTTGGCATCCTGAAATAATATAATTTTTAATCCGGTTCTGGTGTTGCTTACTACAATTTGGTCAGTACTGAGAGCAATTGAGTCAATGCGTATATCCTGAGCGATTGTGTTAACGTTGACTAACATTGTCAGTATCAAAAAAAACAAATATTTCAGGTTTGTTTTCCGCATATTTAGGTTTTCAAGATAGTAAAAAGCACAGAATTTCCCTGAATGCGCAGTTTTTTCTCAGCAATGATTACCATTCCACTTGCTTCCAGTTCTTTTCGCAGCGATTTAAATCTGTAAACTTTATAGTGTTTTGAGTTATTTAGTATTTTCCCCAAGTAAATCCCTAACCAGTTAAAAACACCACGAAAGCTCCGTATTGATCCGAAACAACAGGTGTTTGAAATGATAATGCCATTGGGTTTAACAACACGTTTGGCTTCCAGAAGCGCAATTTCTGGATTTTGAAGATAATTCAAAACACAGCATAAAAGGCAGGCTTCCATGCTGTTTTCTTTAATGCTTGTATGCTCAATATTTCCGATTTCAAAATGAATATGGTCGTGCTCAGGACTGCGCTTTTTGGCTTTCGCCATGCTAATCATTGCTTCGGAATAATCAATAGCATGTATTGATTTTACAAAATCGGAAAGTTCATAAGCAACATAGCCGATTCCACATCCAAAATCTGCAAGATGCGATGATGGTTCAAGATGATAAAGGATTAAGTTTTTACACTCATTAAATTGCTTTGCTTTAACTAAGCTTAATCGTGCTGACTTTGCAGCTTGTTTGTCCCAATATCGTTGGTTTTTATTCATCATAACCACGGTTAAACGCAGTGAATTTTTCCACTTTCACTTTCATTAGGCGTACTCCTTTGATTGCTGGGTCATTATATGTAAACGTTTTACCGGTGTATTGTTTCATGACCTCATTCATGGCATCAGTTTTTTCCTGCATTCCTTCGATGTCAACAAGTTTCCCAAAAGCTAAAACCGATTTGAATTTCATAGAGTAGCTGCAAGCCACTTTTTCGTGTCGTATATTCATGGTTTCATCAACATAAAATGAGATACATACCCGATTGTTTTTTTCCAGTACGTCAAACTTTTTTCCGGTAGGAGCGCTATGTAAGATGATACATCCGTTTACATATCCGAAATTCATTGGGATAGCATATGGATCATCGCCGTCAACCAAGCTGAGTGTGCAAACTTCCGCTTTACGGATAATCTCATCAATTTTATCCTGCGATTCAATTTTATATTTTTTCATTTTCAGTAACTCTCAGTAAAATTTATGTCAAAAATTAAAGCTTAAAAATAGTAAATATCCTGTAAAAAAAAGGAAGTGCAGGGATTTTCTTTATTCACATTATACGTGTCAATGTCATAAAATGTTTCTGAATCAGTAGCTTGCTTGGCTTTGAAATAGGCTGTCTTTTACTATCTTTGCAGCTAAATTCTTAAAACGATGAAAGAACGATTGATTTTAATATCAAATGATGATGGGCCGCATGCTTCAGGTTTACATAGTTTGATAGAAGTTGCAAAGGATTTTGGACGTGTTGCTGTGGTGGTTTCCGATACCGGACAATCCGGAAAATCACATTCCATTACCATGAATCAGCCATTGCGTATTCGTGAAGTGGAAACGTCTGAAAACTATTCATTTCATACCGTTAACGGGACTCCCGTAGATAGTATCAAGCTGGGTTTTGACCAAGTTTTGACTGAAACACCTGACATTGTATTGTCGGGAATTAATCATGGTTCAAATGCTGCGGTATCTATAATTTATTCCGGAACAATGGGTGTTGCATTGGAGGCTGCTTTGCATAGGATTCCGGCAATTGGTTTTTCTTTGCTAAATCATAAACCCGATGCCGATTTTACATTAAGCAAAATTGTTGTTCGCAAGGTGCTTCAATCTGTGCTTAAACATGGATTGAAACCCAATATTGCACTGAATGTTAATATCCCGGATGTGGCGCCTGAGAATTTTAAAGGCATTCAGGTTTGTCGGCAAACACTCGGTGTATGGAGCGGTGAGTTTGAGAAACGGCAAGACCCGATTGGTCGTGATTATTTTTGGATGACCGGATATTTTGAAAATCATGAAAATGGAAATAAGGATACCGATGAGTACGCTTTGAGTCAGAACATGGCTTCAATTGTTCCTGTAATACCTGATTTTACAGACCATACAAGCATAGAAATTATGAAAAATTGGAATTTTGAGCAATAAATTATGGATAAATTAGTAAAACAACGATTGAATAAACCGGGCTACGGATTAATTCTGGGGCTGATACTCCCTTTTATTGTAATTGTTATTATGTTTTTTTTGCAAGATAACAAAGACTTTACACTAATTAACTATATTAAATATCTTACACATATGGGAACTTTTCTACCCATGTTGAGTTTGACAACTTTGGTGAATTTGATTCCTTTTTATCTTTTTAAACGACTGGAAATGTGGTATATCAATAAAGGAATTGTGTTTTCAATTTTTCTTTATGTTGTCTTTGTTGTCTTTCTCAAGTTTGCAAACAGTTAGTTCATGAAATATTACATCATCGCCGGCGAAGCATCAGGAGATTTGCATGCGTCAAATCTAATTAAAGGATTGTTTAAACACGATCCGGAGGCAGAAGTGCGAGCTTGGGGTGGTGAACTAGTTGAAGCTGCCGGTGCTAAACTAATTAAGCATTATAAAGAGTTGGCGATTATGGGCTTTGTTGAGGTCTTATCGCATCTGAGTACCATTCGAAAAAACTTTAAGTTTGCAAAAATGGATATTCTGGATTTTCAACCCGATGTGTTAATTACGGTCGATTTTCCTGGATTTAATTTGCGCATGGCAAAATGGGCAAAAGCAAAAGGAATCCGTACATTTCATTACATTTCGCCAAATGTATGGGCATGGAAAAAAAATCGAGTGTATTCCATGCGAAAAACCATCGACCAACTGTTTGTAATTCTACCGTTTGAGCCGGAATTTTATCAGGAATTTGATGTGAATCCAATTTATGAGGGACATCCTTTGCTGGATGCTGTGAATCAGTTTCAGACTGTCGATTTACAGCGCTTTAAGCAAAAGCATAGCTTAGATGAACGAAAAATCGTTGCGATTTTGCCGGGCAGCAGAAAGCAGGAAATATCGCGCATGTTACCGCATATGATTCGAATTGCAAAAAGAAAATCTGAATATCAGTATCTTATCGCCGGTGCTCCGGGAATGGATGTGGATTTTTACCAACAATTCATTTCCAATCATGATAACATTCATTTACTTCACAATGAAACATATCATATTCTGTATTATGCGGTGTCCGGAATGATTTGTAGCGGAACGGCAACCTTGGAAGCAGCCTTGTTTAATGTGCCGCAGGTTGTGTGTTACAAAACTAACCGGATTTCTTTCTTCATTGCCCGCTTAATTGTGAAAATCCGACGCTTTAGTTTGGTAAATCTGATTTTGTCACGTGATGCCGTGAAAGAGCTGATACAACATGAGATGACTGACGAAAGCCTGTCCAGAGAATTTAATGATATTTGTCCCGAAGGGAATAAACATGATGTGGTACTTGGTGATTACCAGGAGCTCAAGTTAAAACTTGGTTCGAATGGTGTGTCTGACAGAATCGCAAAAAAAATGATTAATTTGCTTCATGAGTATTCTAAGACAACATAGCTTTGTATTATTCGTGTTTCTGGTGCTTAGCCTTACATCCTTTGCGCAAAAACTTCATGTTCGGATTTTTACGGATGAAGCGGTTGATGCAATTACTTTTAGTGCCAGAGATAAGGCTTATCAGTTGGTAAGTGAAGATTCTATTCTGTTTACATTTACTCCAACTCAAAATCTGCGAATTGTCAATACTGACACAAGCTTTATTCTTAATCATGATAGTTTGCAATGGACTTTGGAAACTTTCGCTCTACAGGAAGACACTGCTTCAAACGGTTGCTTTATTAATTTATCGCATCTGACAAGTCCGGCACGTGCATATCAAGGGGATTTGCTTGTAAAACGAAAAGGCAAATCAGTTTTGTTGATTAACCAGATTGACTTGGAGAATTATACTGCAGGAGTGGTAGAGGCGGAGGGAGGATATTCCGGAACTTTGGAGTATTACAAAACTCAGGCTGTGATTTGTCGGACTTATGCGTTAAGAAATCTACGGCGTCATGAAACAGAAGGATATCAGCTTTGCGATAAAACACATTGTCAGGTGTATCACGGAAAAGCTGAGAATTCACTTATTGTCGATGCTTCAAGGCAAACTCACGGACAAGTGATTGTGGACGAAAATTTTAAATTAATTAATGCGGTTTATCATTCAAATTCAGGTGGGCAAACTGCAAATTCTGTTGATGTGTGGACATCACAATTGCCTTATCTGGTTTCTGTCAGGGACACTTTCTCTTTGGAAGGAAAGCATGCAAAATGGCATCGAAGCATTAGCTTGACTGAATGGCATATCTTTTTGGAAAATCGGGGTATAGATATTAGTGCTGTGAGTGACGAGGTGATGATTTATCGTTTGCAAAGACGTATTGCTGCTATTAATTTCGGGCATGTTAAGATTCCGATGAAAGAAATTCGTCAATATTTCGCTTTGAAATCTGCCTTTT
>CAYOUD010000113.1:0-9173 GCA_964407055.1 uncultured Bacteroidales bacterium
GAGGTTTGAGGTTTGAGGTTTGAGGTTTGAAAATAGTATAAGAGAATATAAAATGATATAATATGGCAACTATAAGCAACTTTGAAGATCTTGAAATTTGGCAAAAAGCCAGAAATATCTGTAAGATGGTTTATGCTTTTTCTCAAAAACCTATTTTTTTTGAAAACACGCCATTGAGACATCAAATTTTAAGATCGAGCGGGTCGATTATGGATAATATTGCCGAAGGATTCGAAAGAGAAGGAAGTAAAGAACTTATTTATTTTTTATCAATTGCTAAAGGATCATGTGGTGAATGTAGATCTCAAACATATAGGGCACTGGATCAAAACAATATTTCTCAAATTGAATTTGATGAATTGTACAAAATGCTAGCAGTAGAAAGTAAACAGATTAATAAATTCATATCTTATTTGAAAGAATCAAAAATAAAAGGAAATAAATTTAAATAGATATTAATTGAGCAGTTAGAATTGAACTTCAAACCTCTAACCTCAAACAAATACAAACAATATTATGAGCTTAAAACATATCATCAAACCATTCTCCGCATGGAGTAACGTTTTCCGCGATCCGGTTACGGTTAAAGACCCGCTGAATGATCGTCCGGGAGCAGCTAGATACAGAGGCTTTCACCAAAACGATATTGAAACCTGTATTGGATGTGGCGCATGTTCAACAATCTGTGAAAACGAAGCCATTCTCATGGTATCTGTTGAAGGCATAGAAACCAAAGAAGGAGACAGCGGACTTCGGCCATTGGTTGATTACGGTCGCTGCTGCTGGTGTGCTTTATGCGTTGATGTCTGCTCAACAGAATCACTCAAGCTTTCCAATCATTATACATGGATTGGTGAAGATCCGGAAGCCTTTAAATTCATTCCCGGTGTAGATAAAATGCCATGGGACGAAGAAGAATTAGGTTGGAAACGCCCCGAAGACAATTATGAACTGAACAACTTCGAACGCATAAACATGCAAGAACTCGAGCCTGAAGCCCGTGATAAATCATTCATTGAAATTATCAAAGGATATTCCAAGCAAGAGGCACAGGAAGAAGCTGACAGATGCATCGAATGCGGACTTTGTATTTCAACATGCCCTGCACATATGGGAATCCCAGAATACATTGCAGCTATCCGCGAAGATGATATTAATGCTGGATTCAAAAAACTGTATGAAACCAATCCACTTCCCGAAATTTGTGGTCGTATCTGCACGCACAAATGTGAAACCGTATGCGCGATGGGACATCGTGGCGAACCACTTTCCATTCGCTGGTTGAAACGATACATTGCCGATCAGGTTGAAAATAATGACTACAAAAAAGTGCTGGAACTAGACAGCATCGAGAATAAAGACCAGAAAGTTGCCATTATCGGTAGCGGTCCTGCCGGATTATCAGCCGCATATTATCTCAGACGTCTGGGATATCAGGTGAAGATTTTTGAAGCACTACCACAAGCCGGTGGAATGATGCGTTACGGAATTCCGGAATATCGTCTTCCTTACGACCAACTCGATAAAGACATTAATTTCATTCTCGACCTCGGCGCCGAAATTCAGTACAACACAAGAATCGGCAAGGAAATCAGTATGGAAGAACTGCAAAAATCTTACGATGCAGTTTTCGCAGCAACCGGTTTGCACGATGGTCGCAGTACGCGTATCCCGGGCACGGATCACGAAAATGTTTATATGGCTGCTGATTTGTTGCGTGACATTACGCTAGGCAAAGAAATTCCAGTAATGGAAAAAGTCGTTGTTATTGGTGGTGGTAATGTCGCGATGGATATTACTCGTTCCATGGCTCGTCTGCAAAACCAGAAATTCGGAAAAGTGGATGTCTTAGCCACCGCTTTGGAATCCGAAGATATTTTGCCGGCTGATCGAGAAGAAATCGTTGAAGCCCGCGAAGAACTAGCAGTCATCGATCCGGGATGGGGTCCAACAGAAATCGGCATTGAAGATGAAAAACTGAAAGGATTAAAAGTTCAAAAATGTTTATCTGTCTTTGATGAAAACGGGCGTTTCGCACCAAAATTTGATGAAAACGACACGAAATTTCTCCCAGCCGACATGGTCATCGAGTCCATCGGTCAAGGAGCAAATCTTTCGTATATTCCCCAATCCGTAAAAGATGAGTTGGAATATACGGACAGAGGTCGGATAAAAGTGGATAATCACTTTCAATCATCTGCAAAATGGCTTTTCTTTGGTGGTGACATTATTGAAGGCCCAGATGTAATTCATGGTATTGCAAACGGACACAAAGCAGCAATCGGAATTGATCATTTTATTCAAGAAAACTTAAATAAATAAAACTATGGCAAATCTGACAACCGAATACATGGGATTAAAACTCCCCTCGCCGATTATCGCAGGAAGTTCTGGATTAACGGAAAATGTTAAAAAAATAAAACAATTTGCAGAAGCCGGAGCCGGAGCCATTGTATTAAAATCGCTTTTTGAAGAGCAAATCAGTATGGAAGTTGATGCTCAGTCGGTTAACAATATGTACGGCAGCTATAACGATGTGGAAAATACTGTTTCTTTTTACACAAAAAAGCATAATCTTGACCAATACATAAAACTCATTAAAAATGCAAAAGCAGCAGTAAATATTCCAATTATTGCAAGCATCAACTGTGTTTCAGCCGGAGAATGGACGAGTTTTACCAAAGAAATTGAAATGGCCGGAGCGGATGGACTGGAACTGAATATGTTCATATTACCGTCGAACCCACAGTTGACAGGTTTTGAAATTGATAAAAATTATTACGAAATCATTCGTAAAGTTTCCGCAGTAACCGATTTACCTTTGGCAATAAAAATGTCATGGTATTTTTCATCCTTAAGTCGTCACATGGTTGAAATCTCAAAAATTGAACAGGTAAAATCCATTGTCCTCTTTAATCGCTTTTACAATCCGGATATTGATTTGGAAAATGAAACAGTCAATAGCGGACACATCTATTCTGTTCCTGAAGAAAATGCCATGTGCCTTCGTTGGGTTGGAGCATTGTATGGACATGTAAAAAGCGATATCGCTGCTACCATGGGAATTCATGACGGCGATTCAGCATTAAAAAATATTTTAGTAGGTGCCAATGCAGTGCAAATTGCATCCGCAATTTATAAACAAGGTGCTGAAGCGATTACAAAAATGAATCAGCGAATTAGTGATTGGATGGATGAAAAAGGATATAAAAATATTGAGGACATGCAAGGAAAATTATCGCAACAAAACATTAAACGTCCAATGATATACGAAAGAGCTCAATTCATGAAATATTTTTCTGAACACAGCTAATTTTTTTCATTTTCAATTCTCAGTAAATCAGCAATCTTAAACGGGTTGCTGATTTTTTTTTAACTAAACAGGTGGCTCCGGAGGTTTTCGATAGTGTTTCTTTTCGGACAGTTTTCGCTTATTCTCCAAGCGTTTTTTCTTCTCAACTTTCGGAATTCTTGTCGCTTTCCGAGGTTTTTCTTCCCGTAATGCATCCCTTAGAACTCCAATAAAACGATCAATAAGCTCCGCCTTGTTGGCAGACTGACTGCGGCTCGTTTCGCACGCCATTTGCAAAACCTCATCTTTTGTTAATAAATTTGCAGCATTTTCAATCAAACGATCCTTTTCATCATCGGTTAAAAAAGCCGACTGTCTGATATCAAATGCCAATTGCACTTTCGTTTCGGTTTTATTCACATGCTGACCGCCTTTCCCTCCACTCCTACTGGTTTTAAAGGAAATTTCTTCAATTATTGCCGGTATGTTTATCTCAAAAGACATTATTCTAAAACATGATGATTTAAAACTCCGATTGCGCAGCCTGAGCCGTATTACTCACTTCCGATGTTTCATTAAACTGAACATCCGGATGCGCTTCTTTAACCACTTTTAACACCCACTCATTTTCAACTAAAAAAACCGGAGTATTTGTTTTATCATACACAATATGATTCGGTCGGGTTTTTATCAGTTCGTCAATTTTTTTTGGATCAGCAGCAGATAACCAACACGCTTTTTGATAAGTCAGATTTTGAAACTCACAAGTGGCATTATATTCATGGGCAAGACGATAAATAATAACATCATACTGCAATTCACCAACGGTTCCAATTATTTTTCGATTTCCGGGTTGTTGAACAAAAAGTTGAGCCAAACCTTCTTCAACAAGCTGACGCAATCCTTTTTCTAACTGTTTCGATTTTGCAGGGTCTTTATTGATTGCTTCTTTGAGGATTTCAGGCGAGAAACTCGGGATCCCGGTAATATGCAGCATTTCTCCTTCTGATAGGGTATCCCCGATTTTAAGATTTCCGGTATCAAATAAACCAATCACATCACCCGGATAAGCCTCTTCGATTGTGCTTTTGGCATTGGCCAGAAATGTAGCAGGGGCAGAAAACCGCAAATTCTTTTTTAATCGTGTGTGATAATACAATTTATTGCGTTCAAATTTCCCAGAACAAATCCGTAAAAAAGCCATTCGATTTCTGTGTTTCGGATCGATATTGGCATGAATTTTAAACACATAACCGCTGAATTTCTTTTCATTAGGATAAACTTCGCGTTCCAAAGTTTTTGCCACAAAAGGATGCGGAGCAATTTCAATAAAAGTTTCTAGGAGTTCCGGTACACCAAAATTATTCAGCGCACTACCGAAAAAGACAGGAGCCAAGTAGCCCTCTCGATAGAGCGATTTATCGAAGCCATCAAAAAGTTCAAGCGCCAAATCCCTATCCTCAAGCAATCCAGAAAGATTTTTTTCTCCAATAATCTCAAGCAATTCTGGGGCGTTTAAATCATGCGTTTTAAAAACCGTTTCGGACAAGCTCGTTTTTTCAGGCTGATACAAGCTCACACTCTCATCAGTCATGTCAAACACGCCTCTAAATCGGTCACCGCTACCAATCGGCCAAGTAAACGGACATGCGGTGATTTTTAATTCGTCTTCAAGCTCTTCAATCAAATCAAAAGCATCTTTTCCGACCCGATCCATTTTATTAATGAAAATCATCACCGGAGTCGCTCGCATCCGACAAACTTCCATGAGTTTTCGGGTTTGTTCCTCAACCCCTTTAACGCTGTCAACCACTAAAATTACGCTATCTACAGCAGTAAGCGTACGGTAAGTATCTTCGGCAAAATCCTTATGTCCGGGAGTATCCAGAATATTGATAACACAATCCTTGTAATTAATTGTCATTACGGATGTTGCAACCGAAATTCCACGTTGTTTTTCAATTTCTAAAAAATCAGAAGTTGCCGTTTTCTTGATTTTATTATTCTTTACTGCGCCGGCAACTTTTATGGCACCTCCGAGAAGCAGCAACTTTTCAGTCAAAGTCGTTTTTCCCGCATCAGGATGCGATATAATGGCAAATGTTCGTCTTCGTTTTATTTCTTTTGATAATTCCATACTTTATTTCTCACGGATTAAACGTTTCACTAGTGTTAACAAACCGAAAACCAATTAATTAAAATCTCTGTTAGACTAAAATTGCATTGCAAATTCGACTTGTTTTCACTATATTTTCTTTCAGTTTACAAAACTACACTAATTTAATGAATTGGGAAATTTTGCATCAAAAGCGGGAGTATTTAAACCAAAAATAAATCGGTTCACAAAAAACATGACGTTTTTCAATCTAACGGTATAGAAATAAGGATTTTTAAATTTTCGCAAACTTGTTAATATCAAAGAAACAAGCAAATTGTTGATAAGCTTAGATATAGCTTTATCGGATTGAATTACCAAAGAAAACACAGGTCATGCCATGTTAATATCCTGTTGATAATCAAGTGAATTCATTGTGAATTTAAAAAGGCAAAAAAACTTGACAAAGGGGGGTGCAATCATGTATATTTGAAACACAGGTTAGAGATAAAGCCTGCTGAAATGGTTCAAATGTTTTGAAGAATCTTTTCTACGGATAAGAGAGTTCAACGCAGGATTTCGGGAAAGCATAGCGGTGTAAGCCGAGATGATAACAAGAAAACCCACCATGGAAGCCCGGTGACAAAACAAAGGCAGAGATGCCAACGGAAAGCACCCCGGATAGAAAAGTTAAGGTGAAAATCCTTAAAATTGATATCTGGCATTCAGGAAGCAAAGCAGACATTTTCGGATGTGTGCGGAGAAAAAGCTCAACACTGAGCAATCAGATAGAGCGAATGAATGAAAAGTCTGGCACTAAAGCTTAGGCAAATAGACCAGAGAAGCAAAGCTCAAAAAGATTCTGAAACATGAATTTGAGAGTAATGAAGGCAGAACTGTAAATCTGGCAGAATGTAGAGCTACGGCAAAGCATTTCTGGAGGGAACATCAACATGGTGTTCCCTTTACTGTTATAACCCGAAAAATTCACCGCAAATAGATAGATATTAACGTAGGGTGCTGTTGATTAACGATTTAACTTACTGCAACCCATTTCCCGATTAACTCAAATCTGCACAAAAGGAATGGCATAAATTTTACGGGTTAAATGTATATCCAAATCCATCCAAAGGAGATTTCAAAATCGAATTTGACAATCTGAATCAAGAAACTTACACCCTTATTTTGTACAATGTAATCGGGCAATTAGTTTTACGAAAAAAACCACGAAAAACCTATTGGAGATAAATCTTTATAATGAAGAAAGTGGATTATATTTTTACATATTAACAAATAATAAAAACACTCCAAATTGCGCGAAGATCTTTATTGAGCAGTGAAAATAAAATGTGCTAATAACAAGAAGAGAAATTACGAACCAAAACCTCACTTGCTTTTGCGCATATCGATGATTAAAGAAGTCCTTAGGAAACTAAAATCGTCTTTTTTGCAACATAAATAATTTCTCCTTTAGGTAGGCGATATCGCTCAATCTCATCATCAGAAAACTCATCAATAAAGCGATTTTCATCCACGACAAAACCTGCTGATGCAAGCCGCTTGCCATAATCTAATCCGTGCCAACGCACATGATCGTATTGTCCGAATACCCGCTCGCGCTCTTTGGGATCGGTAATACTAAGATCTTCATGAGTTTCTTTGTACGAATAATTAATCGGCACTTGCAACAAAGCCCATCCACCGGGTTTCAGCACCCGTAAAACTTCCTGCATTGCCTTGATATCACTTTCAACATGCTCCATGACATGATTGCAAATAACCACATCAAAACTGTTATCACCAAACGGAACATCCATGATGTCCATTTTTACATCTGCAATCGGACTCAGCAAATCTCCGGTGGTATAATCTAAGTTTTCCATTTTCTTAAAGCGCTCTAAAAACGGTTGTTCGGGAGCAACGTGCAACAGCTTATTTTGCGCAGTAAATAAATCGGTTTTCTGATCAAAGTAAATCCACATTAAACGATGTCGTTCCAATGACAGACATTTGGGACAGAGTCGGTTTTCGGCGCCTTTGTTTCCATAAGGCAGCATTTTACGGAATTCACCCCCACATATCGGGCAGCTATGATTTTTCCCTTTGTAAAAAGGCATTATCATCCATCGAAAAAGATATGACATTCGAATCAACCAGGGCCTTGGAATATGTCGTACTAAAAAGCGTATAAACTTTCGCATGATATCAAATTTTTATCATCACAAACACAACTACAGGTATCAAAGATACATTGAAATTTTTATCTGAGCGATGAAATTCAAAATTATCCGATAAAAACTCTTAACGACGTGAGTTTCCTCCGCGTTTTGGTTTTGATTCTTTTTTCCGGCGATTGGTAAAAAACTCCTGTTTCTTTTTGATTTTATCCTTTTCAAACACTTTTTTCTCCGCGTTCGTCATAGGTTTTTCAGTTTGCGGATAAGGATGTTTAGAAACTACCGGAATGGTAATATTTATTAACTGCTCAATCTCCTTGATAAAGGCATTTTCTTCAGGTTCACAAAGTGATATTGCATTCCCGAGCTCTCCTGCCCTACCGGAACGCCCAATACGATGCACATAAGTTTCTGCAATATTGGGGATGTCATAATTAATAACATATTGTAATTTATCAATATCAATACCACGAGCAGCAATATCAGTTGCTACAAGAATACGAATTTCTCCGTCCTTAAATTGTTTAAGTGCCTTTTGTCGCTGATTTTGGCTTTTATTTCCATGAATTGCAGCAGCTTTTACTTTTTGCTTAGATAAGTTCTTCGCAATCCGGTCTGCGCCATGTTTTGTACGCGCAAACAGTAAAACCTGACTCAAATCGTCATTCTCAAGAATATGAATCAGCAAGTTTGGTTTGTCTGACTTATTGGTGTAATACAATTGCTGTTGCAGGGTTTCTGCAGCAGATGACACAGGACTAACCATGATTTTCTGCGGCTGATGCAAAATTTTACGTGACAATTCCACAATATTCGCCGGCATTGTCGCCGAAAAGAATAAAGACTGACGTTTTGCCGGTAAAAGCGCAATAATTTTCCGGATATCGTGAATAAAGCCCATATCCAACATACGGTCTGCTTCATCCAAGACAAAATATTCAATGTCTTTTAATCGGATATAACCTTGCTGAATTAAATCCAGCAAACGACCGGGGGTTGCGACTAACACATCAACACCTTGTTTTAAGGCATTCACTTGTTTTCCTTGCGGAACACCGCCAAAAACAACCGTATTGCGAATCCCGGTATAGCGCCCGTAATTTGTAAAACTTTCGCCAATTTGTATCGCCAACTCGCGGGTTGGAGTAACTATTAAGGCTTTGATTTTTCTCTGCTGGTGTGCATTTCTCGAATCTTCATACAAATGTTGAAGAATCGGAATGGCAAATGCAGCAGTTTTTCCTGTACCGGTTTGCGCACTGCCCATCACATCGCGACGAGCTAAAATAATCGGAATTGCTTTTTCCTGAATTGCTGTGGGTTCAATATAATGTTCGTCGTTGAGAGCATCTAATATTGGAGGGATAATTCTAAGATCTTTAAATTGCATGTTGTAAACTATAAATTCCCGTTTAATTTTTATGGGAATCCTCCAAAAGTGGAGTGATAAATAAATTGGGACAAATGTACGCAGAATAAAGGGAAATCCCGCATCCAGCCACAAATGGCTTAAAGCTACTGCTATCAACACAACACAGCATAACTCAAAACCAATAAATAATAATATTCATCGGCTTTTGTGAAAAAAAACATCAGATATTAGTAATTA
>CAYOUD010000114.1:0-9156 GCA_964407055.1 uncultured Bacteroidales bacterium
AATGAATACGAAGTAAAGGTATGTAAAAAATGTTGCAATGCTTGAATAATTTATTAACGTAGATTCAATCAGCAAATGCAACTTTCTTATTTACAAATTTATAAAATATATTTTTAGGATTGTCATAATTTAAGTTTTTTATAGGTCTTCGATTGATTTTGTGTTGTATCTCTTTGATTCGTAAAAAGTGGTTTCCGCAAATAAGATTACAAAATGGGAAATCATTAGCTCCGCGGCACTTCTTGTTGTACTGCAAAGTATCTCGAATCGTTTATTTTCCTAAATAATCGGAACAGGCTGTGGTTTTTCTTTTTGCGCGTCAAACTCCTTTTTTTCATTTGGGTCCCGCGTCAAACTTTTTTTTTTGTTTGTGGTTTCAAACTTTCTTACTCACACCACTTATACAAATATTGATTGGCTTGCGGGTGTTTGTAGTGTAATGCACGTTTCCACAGATAACATGCGCCTTCGCGGTCACCGTTTTCCAAACGACAGATGCCGTAATTAATATAAACTTGCGGTAAATTTGGATTTACATCCAGTGCCATGGCATAATCTTTCATTGCATTTGACCATGAGCGAGTTGCCATAAACGCATCGGCACGAACAATAAAATAGTCTGCTTTTGCCGTGGATTTTTCAAGCACTTTGTTCATTAAAATAATGGCATCGGTATGATTTCCTCGTTGTTGCTCGGCTTCGGCTATCATATAAATGCTTTCAATGTCATCCGTAAAGGCAGCGTAAGCACTTGCCGATTGAATGAGCATTTCTTGGGCGCCAATTTGTTGAGCAATTTTAATTTGACGTTTTTTTGCTGCAAAATTATACGGATTGATTTTTGCCGCAGATTCTAAGGCAGAAAGTGCTTTTCGTTTATTGCCTGTTTCTGCGTAGGCTTCTGCTGCGGTTAAATAATAATCAGCATTGCGGCTGTAGCCAGACATTGCTGTTTCAATATCGCGAATTGCCTGTGCTGGCTGCCGGAGCTTCAAATAAACATCTGCCCGAAACGCATAATACAGATGTCGATCCGGAAACTGAAGAATTAGCGCATTAATTTCTTCCAGCGCCCATTGATAATGTGTGTTGTCATAATAATTCAGTGCCGATTCATAGCTTAAGTCAGCCTCCTTATAAAAATTATTATTCCACAGGTTTTGCCACTCACTGCTCTTGCGAATGGGATTAAAATCGGGGCAGGAACGGATTTCAGAACGGAGAACTCTGTTTTTACTGCTCATGTGTTTTGTTAAAAGTGCACAGGCTGTTTTTGCATCGTTTTGCAAGGCAGATTCTCGCGCCAGAAAATAAATTGCCCACTCGGTGTTTTGATGCAAATGCGCAATACGAAATGCTGCAAATTTATGTCCCTGTGCATCAAGTGCTTTTGCAAGATTGTCGGACAGAAGTTCATCGTTGCGTAGTTTTGATTCGTGGCGTTGAATGATGTCCGTTTGCGGATTGTTTTTGACCTCTGTCAATATTTGATAAAACAAATCCTGTTGCTGAGCAAATCCTGAGATACTCAACAATACAATCATGGCAATATGGAGTACGCGTTTTATCACTCGCTTTGTGTCGGTTGTCCGGATGACTCCTTGTCGGGATAAACGTGAATAAATCCGTGTAAATGTCTTGCTTCAATTCCTGTCAGTCGATATTCGTAAACCTCGCAGGTGTAATAATAGACGCCCGGGGAAACCATCTGGTTGTTTTTTTGATATCTGCCGTCCCACATGATGTCGGGGTCGGTTGTTTCGAACATGACTTGTCCCCAACGATTGAAGATTTGCATTTCAATATGACTGACAAAATAATACGGCATTTTCGGATGGTAAAAATCATTGATTCCGTCATTATTCGGCGTAAAAATGTTTGGCAATTCGTAATAGGAGCAGTTGTCCACGCATATTTTGGTAGGAGTCGGCGACTCGTTGTAAAATGAATCTACTGCGGTAACATAGTAGCATCCTGCTATGCTGCGTTCCGGGTAATGCTTGTAGCTGAATTGATTGTAAGCTGCCAGAATACTGTCTAAGACATATAAATCGGTTTCCAAATCGGGTGCAAAATGAATATAATACTGATAGATATCGTCGCGGCAGGAATCCGGCATTGTCCAGGAAATTTCATTGTACAAACTGTCGCAAGCTGAAACAACAGCGAAATTCGGGGGACAGGGAGGAATGGTATCTGCCGGTGTTCCGCAATTGATTTGTGACCAGTTAATAATCGGATTAACAAATCCGTCGGAAACATAGCTTCCCGAGCTTCTCACTTTGTAACAATATGAATTTCCGTTGATGAGTAGTGAGTCTCGGAAATATTGGTCAGTAGCGGTTCCGATGGAATCAAAACTCATTACGTCCTCAGTTTGTCTGAAAAAAGAATATTCATAATTTTGCCATGGGACATTTTTGGTTGCATCGAGTGATAGTTTATTGTCTCCCGGCGTTATTTCCAGAAAAATTGAGGATGCCACATGTGGAGTTCCGAGTAAAACCCGGTTGCCGGGTTCGTTGTTCCACATTTCCACGAGATATGAATGGCTGGAATTTCGGGTGTTGATGTTGTTGTGATAAAAAATCGTGTCGTTAATGGTTGTTGTCGAGTCGATAAGTTGTAGATTTTCACCCCATTGTCCGGTGGAGTGATAGATCAGATAATGATAGGGACCGGGAAATTCTGTAGTATCAATTTCGATTGGTTTTGACCATGCCAGATAAATTTCGCCTGTATTTTCATTTGTATTTTCAACGGAAACATTGGTAATTGTCGGGATACCTCGAATTAGTTCTGCACAAATTTCTTCACTGGCGTAAGATTCAGCGCCATCTGGGAAACGGGCAACAATCCGATAGCAATAATTATAACCTTGCGGTAATCCGACTCCATTGTTGTTGTCGAGAAAACTCGTTGAATTTCTGTCTTCAACATTCCCCACAAGTTGATATCCGAGGCTGTCAGGGATTCCGGTGTCGCAAATGCCGGGAGTCCAGTTCACCGACTCGGTGTGTCGGTAAATATCATACGATACAACATTTTGACAGCGATTGGGATACCATGTTAAGGTGATGCTATTGGTTGTCGATTGAATATCATTGATTTCTGTTTTTGGACCGATGACATAAATAATCACATTTTGAATGTCAACAAGATTGACTGGTGAGGCATTGTCCTGCGCTTTGAAGTTCACAACATAGGGTTGTTTTCTTATGAAATTGCAGGTGGTTTGCCAGACAAATGTTCCTTCTGCGCTGCCGTTTCCAAAGTCTTCATATTCAAAAGTGGCATAGGAATCGGGAATGAGAAATGGCGCACCATAAGCTGACATGCTGATTGCATCACCGTCCGGGTCATTTGCGGGAATGCTGAGCTCCAATAAGGAGTCTGCCTCTACGCAATGTTTTTCTTCAGCCGTAATAACCGGTGGATTATCATCACTTTCATACACTTCAATCTGCATGTCGCGAATAATCTGTCCAATTTTATGTCCGTTTCGCCACTCTTCGATGCGGATTGCGATGTTATAGACACCTACTTGTGTTGGGCTGTCCCAAACCAAATCTCCGCTTACGGCATTCAGTGTTAGTGAATTGGTGGCAGGAGGGAGGGTGTATCCTTCAATGGGGTCTCCGTTTTCACCACGGCAAATATCCAATGCATAAGAAATGCTGTCACCATCGGGGTCGTATGCGCCCGGGTTGTGAATAAATATCTGTCCTACAGCTGCTTTATCGATTGGTGGTTGGGTTAAAATCGGGGTGCTATTTGTGCCGTATTCGGGGCTGATTTGCAGGATGGTAGAAATGCTGAAAACAACATTTACCGAATTTGGAATGTTATCAACTCCCTGATTTCGGTTCGGGTCTTCAACAACCAATTCGTAAATACCGGGTCCGGGAAAGGTATGTGTGCCTTGGTAGCGGTTTCTCCGATAATATCCCGGTAAATCTACAATTTCATTTCTCGGTAAAATACTGCTGGTATTATCTCCCCACAATATTTCTAATTCATCCCGGTCGGCTGTCCATCCCGGTCCGGTTGCCGTGTAGGTGATGATTGTAATTTCGTAAGTGAGTTCTGAAATTTGTACATAGGTTATTTCTCCTGCACGATTGTGAGTTGCTATGGCTGAAATGCTCAGAAAAAGCATTCCCGTCAAAAGGAGGAAATATGTAAAAAGCCTTTTCATTCTACCTCCAAAGTTATCACATTATTTTCACCTGTCAAACTAAAACTTTGTTGTTCACCTGAAATGTTGAGAATTAACAGATTTGATTGGTCGGCATAAAGATCGGTTAAAATTCGATTTTCAATTTTGAGCGATTCCGGTTTTTCTGTTTTTAGCGATAAAAATACTCGTATTGCTATTTCACTTCGTTCGGTTTTATCAAGCTGAATTTCATCTGGCGGAACTGCTTTCCCGTTGATACTGATTTTGAAATTCTGCACAAACCAAGCTTCAATGTATTGTTCCATTTCAGGATGTTGAGTTTCGCTGCCGATGTTTAAATCCACTTCAAGTTGTTCTTTGACAGATGATTGCATGTCATCCCAAAAGATACGGCTTGCAATGAGGATTTCTTGATTTTCCTCGTCGTATTCCACATTGGTAAACGAGACATGCACAGGATGCAATGAAGCGAAAAACAGGCTTGTGATGATTAGAAAATGCATTGTCTTTTATTTTTAATCAATCCGTGCTTTAATAACATCAAAAGCTAGTGAAATGTTGTCTGGGCGGAGGCCTAATTCACGATTTGCATAAGACGAATCGAGATAGGTTTTTGCCGGACGCCGTGCAATTTGATTTAAATCAGTCGAAGATACGGGCTGAATCAGGCTTTTATCTAAATTAAAATGGGCTGCGATTTTTAAACCAAAATCATACACAGACAATTTTTCATTTCCGGCGTAATGCCAAATTCCCTCTTTTTCGAGAATGGATATTTTTAAAAGAAGGATTGCCAAATCATCGACAAAAGTTGGTGTTCTGAACTGATCGTCAACGAGTTTAATTGGCTGACCTGCTGTGAGTGAGTCGTGTATCCAACGAAAAATATTCGAACGTTTAATGTTGTTAGGATAATCATAAATTAAGGCAGTCCGAACGATTGAGTGTCTGCAATTTGATTGTTTTAGCACCTGTTCAGCCATGAGTTTACAAGTTCCGTAATAATTTACCGGATTGGGAGTGTCAAATTCTGAGTAGGGGACTTGTTGGTTTCCATCAAACACAAAGTCTGTACTCATGTGTGTTAAATGGATGTTCCGTTTGGTGCAGGATTTAATGAGATTAATGATGGCTTCGTAATTCACCTTGTGGCAGGTGATTTTGTCTTTTTCGCAATCATCAATTTGGCTCATTGCTGCGGTGTGTATGATTGCCTCTGGCTGATAGAGATCCAGCAGATAATTCAGTTTTTCCGGATATCTGAGATCTAATAGTTCAAATTTATGTTTTCCGACAAAACGATTCGGTGATTTTGAAGTGGCAATAATCTCTGTTGGACTATCTTGATAATCCACTTCACGCAGAATTGCTTGTCCGGTGAGTCCGTTGCTTCCTGTTACTAGTATTTTCATTCTTTACACAAGATATCTTTCATGTTTTGTATTTGTTGCTTTTCTCCCAAAACCAGAATTTTATCGTTGCAAGTAATAATTGTATTGGGTTTAGGATTAACGAGATAGCTTCCGTCCTTTCTGCGTATCCCAATGATATTTGCACCACTGTCTTTACGGATATTAAGTTGTTGTATTGTTTTATTATCCATTTTGGACAGCAAGTTTTCACAGGAAACTTCTTCAATACTTGTTTCATTGACTGTTTGAAGTAGAACATGGTCAAGAAACTCAACAACATCGGGTTGAGTAACCAGTTTCGCCATGCGCTGTCCTCCGGTTTTCGCCGGCATAATGACATTGTCTGCTCCGGCACGCTTGAGTTTGATGTCTGAGTGCTCCTCAGCTGCCCTGCTGATAATTTTTATTTTCGAATTTAAGCCTCTTGCGGAAAGTACGACAAAAAGATTATCTGCATCCACGGGAAGTGCCGTGATGAGTGATTTTGCCCGCTCAATGCCGGCAAGATTCAGTATCTCATCCTGGGTTGCATCGCCCTGAATAAATAAGTAATCCGTGTTGTTTTCAATTTGTTCAATCAATTCATCTTTGTACTCAATAAGCACAACTTGCTCTCCGTGGGCAGTGAGTTCTTCCATGGTTTGTTTTCCGTTTCTGCCGTAACCAACCACAATTACATGTTGTGAGAGGGCATTGATTCGTTTTTTCATTTTACTGTATTTAAAGTAATTTTTTAATACGCCGTTGACAATGAAGCGAGTGAAATTGGACAAGACATAGGCAAAGACTCCAAAGCTCATGATAATCAGAATGATAGTAAAGATTTTGCCTCCGGGTGATAAAGGAGCGACTTCGCGAAAACCAACTGTTGCTATTGTGATGATTGTCATGTAGATAGCGTCGATCAAGTTGAAGCCTTCAATAAGCATATAACCGGTAATCCCAATGATTGAAATTCCGATAAGGATTCCGAAGGCTAGGAGTATCCCATGTATGTTATCTGAAATGAATTTTTCCGATTTAATGAGTTGGTTCATAACAACAGTTTGTGTGCATTTAACAGATGCTGCAAGTTAATCATTTTTTTGGATAAAGTGGGGTAAGGGCGATGACAAATCCCTTTCCACTTTCTAACTTTTCCCTTTTCACTTTTATGTTGTCATCGTCTTTTTTCGCAAAACCCAGCTAAAAAAATCGATCGAATCACCCCGTGACCCGTAACCCTAGCTCCTGTCTCCTTCCAGAACCAATATTTGACCAATTCGACAGAAAAGGCATTTTTTCGGATTGCAATAGTACTTTTTCAGGTGTAGGAGAGACTGTGATTCCATTGCATTTTCTGCAACAATGCCGAGGTCTGCCCATTTCCGTATGATGCTGTTATTTTCTGCTTTGATGTCTTCCAGAAAGTGTATGGCTTTGTCCTTGTGTTCTTGTTGCTGCTTTATTTCTCCGTACAGAAAAAGCATTGGAATAACCGCGTTAATCAGCAGGATTTCGCGAGATGTTTTTCCTAGACATTTACGGCGTGATTTGCTTTCTTCGCCAAAGCGGTAATGGGTTTCCCAATACTCCGAGCTTTCTGTGTTGAGTAAATTTTCCAATCTTGCTAAACTATCCGCTTCAAGGATACGTGAGAAAAAGCGTTCGTTTGTATGCAAAAGCATTGCCAGTTGAGCAATGCGGATTGAAGGAAAGTTTCCCGGACGCATGCGTGAGAATTTCCACAATTTGGCATCTATGGGGTTGAGTGAGAATTTAGTTTGCAGTAGTTTGTACTCTTGTTTGAGTTGATTGTAATGGCTGTCTTTTAGTGCTCCGACTAAAAATCCGGCTTGACCGAAAAGCAGGGCTTCAATTTGTGGGAGATTGTTTCTGTGTTTTGCTATCTGTTGCCATTTTAGGCTTTTCCCCAGCATTTCGAAGGGAATTTGGTTGGTGTTAAAACCAAAATAGCGGGTGAGCGTTCTGAAAAACACGGTGTCAAAATCGATGTTTTCCTGTATCATTTCTGATTTTATTGTTTCCGCTTTGTGTTCTAATCTTTCTACTGCTAGGCTTTGCATCCAAAGTAAAATATCCAGAGGACGAACATTTTGTATTAAATGTTCACAAGGAATCCAGCGTAAACTTTGCAGTAAATCGATCCATGC
Source organism: uncultured Bacteroidales bacterium (assembly GCA_964407055.1). Taxonomy (GTDB): domain Bacteria; phylum Bacteroidota; class Bacteroidia; order Bacteroidales; family ML635J-15; genus JAQIBY01. The sequence goes on from CAYOUD010000114.1 coordinate 7,746, forward strand.
CTGGCTGTATTCCTCCGGAAATTTCATTACCCATGTTTCGGGCTGTCGCCCGTCTTCTGTGCGAATTTCTTTATCGTGCTCAGCCACAACATGCAAAATGACATTGTTGTATGCTGTGTCGTTTTGATGTTTGTGATTATTCCATTCACCGGTTTTGGTGTGAATTTCTACATTTCCGGCCCAGATTGTGCCATCCATTTTTATGCGTGCATTGAAGAAATCCGGTCCGGCATCCTGATTATGTTCTCCGGGATGAATGATTTCAAATTTTTTACCGGATAGGGTTTTGCATGCATTGGTAAATGCTTGTTGTTTCCAGATGAATTGCAGAATGTCTTCGGACATAGGCTTTTGAATGCTTTAATTCAGTTTTGCTAAGATAAAGAAAATCTTGATGCGAAAGAATTATTAGAAGTTTCTTTAAGAAAGTTCGAAATTTTGATTGTCTTACGAAATAAACTTAATTCAGTGGGATAGGGGAAATGCTGCACGGAACTTACCGGAAATATTATAGGCAAGTTTAAAGAAACAGCGCTTTTTTTAAAGAAAATCCTAAACATCTTAAAGAACAGAAAAACATCTTCTAAAAGTGGAGCCCAGAACCCACTAAAAAAAACGGGGCGTAACTAAAAAGCCTTGTGAAACTTGACACCTTGTCATTATTTTAGTTCGCTTAAGGTGATTCGAGTTTCCCCTTTTGGGTAATAACTTCCAGATTAGTGGAAATGAAACACCGCGATATGCAACACTTAGCATTAAAATATTTATGTCTGTTTTTCCAAACTTCCAGTTTGTACTATCAAGACATAGTCGAGGGGGTACATTATCGGGTAACATTGCAAACAATAACTTAGCAATAATGTCTTCGTTGATTACAAATTCAGAAAAAAAACGTTGTATTATCCGTAAATTAGATTGTACTTGAGCATTGCTTTCAAAACCTTGTGATAGTTTTACAAAATTTACGGGTTGCAATTTAATCATTGAAAGCACTGTTTTAGTTAAAAATGTAATTCTTGCTTTATGCCAGCTCAAATGTTTTGTGAAAATTGAAACTAATTCGCTATTTTTGTCATTAACCTGGATTTTCATATCATACAATTTTTTTTGGTTACTATGTCATAAAATACTGAAGTTCTGGGCTTTAGCCAAGAAAACTCACATCAAGTTATTAACATAATCATCTAATAATCAACAAGTTAAAAGTTTTGTCATGTACTAAAGTGTTTTTTAATAATTCCATTAAAATATCTTAATATGAAAATTACTAATATCTACGCTGTTTTATTGTTTCTTGCATGTATATGCTTTTCCGAAATATCATATGCACAAAATATTAAGTTTCATAAGGATACTAGTTTCACAACTGTTCGCTCTATTGATTTTGATAAGGACTCTATTCTATATATAG
>CAYOUD010000115.1:0-9030 GCA_964407055.1 uncultured Bacteroidales bacterium
TAATTGTCAATTGTTGCTCATTACATTCGCTGTTGATTGTTTCTTTTTATACCACTATCAATCAACAATCAGCAATCAGCAATCAACAATCAACATTCCGTAATTACAAATCAAACAATTAACTTTAACGCTTGTTGGAATTATAAATGAAACAAAATGGGTGAAAAACATGCGTTAATTACCGGTAGCTCCAGAGGAATTGGGTTTGGTTTAGCAACAGATTTTTTGGAAAACGGATATAATGTGACCATATCAGGAACAACTGAAGCCTCGACTATGTCAGCCTTCCAGAAATTAACTAAACAATTTAGTTCTGACAATATATTTCCTCAACATTGTAATGTAACCAAGTACGAGGAAGTTGAAAATTTGTGGAATGCTGCATTTCAAAAATTTGGACAAATAGATATTTGGGTAAATAATGCAGGCGTAGGACAAGCAAATAAATATTTTTGGGAAATGCAAAAGGAAGCATTTGATGATATCATTGATATAATATCAAAGGCATGATGTATGGAACAAAAATAGCATTTGAAAACATGCAAAAACAAGGATTTGGAGCCATATATAATATGGAAGGTTTTGGAAGCGATGGCAGAAAAATGAAAAAACTGAGTGTTTACGGCACAACAAAAAAAGCATTAAACTATTTTACCGAAAGTTTTATAAAAGAAGCAAAAGAAACAAATGTTATTATTGGTTTAATAAGTCCCGGAATGGTAATTACAGATTTATTAACTGATCCTGTTGATGAAAACAGTCCTGAAAGAAAGCAATTCGTAAAAATAGTGAATATTCTTGGCGATAAAGTCGAGACTGTTACTCCTTTTCTTGTAAAAGGAATGATAAATAACAAGAAAAACGGGAAAGCAATTAGGTGGCTTACGACAGCTAAAGTTTTTGGGAAGTTTTTTATGTCATTATTTAGAAAAAGAAAATTAATTGAATAAAATACTTATTCGTGAAGGTTCTAAAAAGAGTGGAAGTTGGAAATTTCAGCTTTTCGGGTTAAATTAAGCTCTACTTTAAATTGATTGCTTAAAATTAAAATAAATTCCGTATTTTTACTTTTGACCTTGGCTTTCTCCATTGGTTGATATTGTTGCGGTGCTATCGGAAAGCAAGAATCCGACTGGTTATCTTAAAAAAATCAGAAAGCGTGATGAAGAGCTGAAAAGCTACATAGGGACAAATTGTCCCCAGATAGAAATGCAGACATCATCGGGGGAAAATCGTAAAACATTATCGGGAAATACTAAAGATGTTTTTCGTTTAATTCAATCCATTCCATCAAAAAAGGCGGAATTTTTTAAACAATGGTTAGCACAAATTGGTAAAGAACGCCTAGATGAAATCGAAAATCCTGAACTAGCTCAAGAGCGAATGAAGTCCATTTATGAGCAAAAAGGATATCCCCAAGACTGGATAGACAAACGGCTTAGGGGAATTGCCATTCGCCAAAACCTAACCGATGAATGGAAAGACAGAGGAATAACAGAGAAAAAAGATTATGCAATACTGACCGCTGAAATATCAAAAGCCACATTTGGGATGACTCCAAGCGAATACAAGGAGTTTAAAAACTTGCCTATAAAATCTAAAGTTAACCTCCGTGATAATATGGATGATTTAGAATTGATTTTTACGATGTTGGGCGAACGCGTAACTACAGAAATTCCACAAAAAGAAAAACCTGAAACTTTTCAAGAAAACAAGAATGTTGCAAAAAGAGGATGTAAAGTTGCTGGTGATGCACGTGAAAGTACCGAGTGTGAATTAGGGCGGCGTATAATGTCTGATAAAAGAATTTAGATGCTGGTCAAGGAAAGTTGGAGATAGATGAGTAACTAGTTCAATGCTATAGTGTAAATTCGTTAGTGTTTGGATTGTTTGAGCGTATTAAAATGGTTGAGAAAATAGGTTCTGGTATTAGTCGGATAAATGATGCCATGAAAGAAGCAAACTTGCTAAACCTATTTTTAAAACAGAAGGGATTTTTACACTAGTATTTAATCGGGCTATTGGGAGAAAACGGTGAAGAAGTCTGCGGAGAAAACTACTAGGGGAAAAATGATAGAACTTATTCAAGCGAATTCTTTTATAACAATTAAGGATATAGCTGTTGCTGTTGGTATTACAGTAAAAGGATTTGAATATCAACTTGCCAAAATGCCACGAATACACGAATACACGATTTTGTTTTTATTCGTGCATCTGTGGCTAATTTCTTGCGGTGTCAAACGAAAGCTTAATACTCCACAAAATCGCCTTCTTCTATGCCATATTTTTCACAATAATCGGCATTGACTTCAACAACATGAATTGCGGCAGCACCGGACGGCAGAGATTCTTGACTTTTTGTTTTTGTGTTTTTGTAAATCTTAACAATTTCCCCTTTTGAGTTTACGTAAATGATATCAAGTGAAATAATTGTATTCAGCATCCAGAATGCTTGCTCTACTTCGTTTTCAAAGAGAAATAACATGCCGCGATTTTCCTTCATTTCTGGTCGAAACATTAAACCCAAGGCCCTGTCGAAATCATTATCGACAATTTCCACATCAATTTTAGAAATGAGGGTGTCAGCACCTTTACGGATAAATTTCAATTCGCCTTCTTTTTTGAAAACCGGCGGATTTTCAAAAGAGAAATTATGATCTTCGGGCTCTACCAGATTAGCAGGGCGATCAATTTCCGGACGTGGCAGTTTGTCTTTGCAAGCCGTTGGGATAATGAAAACAATGGACAATAGAATGATTATAATTTGAATCTTTTTCATAATTATTTGATTTGCATGTTATATAATTTCGTGTAGATACCGTTTTTATCAATGAGTTCTTCGTGTTTTCCACGTTCAATAATTTCGCCGTATTGCATCACACATATTAAATCTGCATTTTTAATGGTTGACAAACGATGCGCAATCACAATGGAAGTGCGGTTTTTCATTAAATTATCTAAAGCTTCCTGAACCAATTGTTCTGATTCTGTATCCAATGCGGAGGTGGCTTCGTCAAGAATCATAATCGGAGGATTTTTCAGAATTGCGCGTGCAATGCTTAAGCGTTGACGCTGACCGCCGGAAAGCTTTCCGCCACCGTCTCCGATGTTGGTGTCATATCCGTGCTCGTATTCCATAATAAAATCATGGGCATGTGCAATTTTTGCTGCGGCAATGATATCTTCTTCCGTTACATTTTCAGCACCAAATCTTATATTATTCGCAAAATTGTCATTAAATAAAATCGGCGACTGATTTACATATCCTATCATGGAGCGTAAATCAGTTAACTTGAGGTCTCTGATATCGACTCCGTCAATTGTGATCTCACCAATATTTAAGTCGTAAAACCGAGGCAATAAATCTGCGATAGTTGTTTTTCCTGAGCCCGACTGTCCAACAAGCGCAATGGTTTTTCCATAATTAATCTGAAGATTAATATCTTTAAGGACAAGTGTGTTGCCATAAGCAAAGTTGACATTTTTGTACTCGATTTTTCCCTTGAAATCGGGTTTTGGAAGCGGATTTATCGGATCTTTAATTTTGTTTTTTGCTTTTAATATTTCATTGATTCGGTCAACAGAAGCCAATCCTTTTTGTACATTGTATAATGCTGTACTTAAGGATTTTGCCGGTGTGATGACTTGGGAAAAAATCAGAAGGTATGATATTAATTCCGCAGGGTCTAAATTGCCATCTACTAAAATAATGCGACCTCCGTACCACATGACAAAAACAATGGTTACAGTTGCCATAAATTCGGTTATGGGAGATGCTAAAGCTCTGCGCCGATTGATCTTATTCTGTACATTCGTATAGCCTTGATTTACGTCTGCAAAACGGTTGTCCTGATGTTTTTCCGCGTTAAATGCTTTGATAATTTGTAATCCGAAAACGGTTTCTTCAATCAAAGTCATCAAGTGACCCATTCGTCGTTGCCCGTCTTGAGATCGGCGACGTAGTGATTTTCCGATTCTCCCGATAATTAGTCCTGCGATGGGAAGGATCAGCAGCACAAAAAGTGTGAGTTTGTAATTCAGTGCAAATAAGGCTCCGACAAAGGCAATGATTTTTATTGGGTCTCGAAAAAGGATGGACATGGAGCTCATGATTGAAAAATCAATCTCCTGCACATCATTTGTCATTCTGGCGATGATGTTTCCGCGCTTTTCTTCGCTGAAATATCCAATATGTAATGCCAATATTTTTTTATACAAGCGGTTTCTGATGTCGCGGACAACGCCATTACGTACCGGAACCATAAAGAAGGTTGCAAAATACCAGGTGGCTGTTTTTCCCAGAGTTGCAACACTTACTAAAATTCCTAACATAACAAGTGCTTTTAGTTCACCGTGCTCAATGATAATGCCTGATAACCAAAATTTGAAATTGTGCAACAAGACATTGGAATTCATTGACCAGGGCTGTATTTCAGTAACTAGCTCTTGTTGTCCGAAAAGCACGTTTAAAAACGGGATAACCAATCCAAAGGAAAACAATGTAAAAATTGTACTCAGAAGGTTAAAAAACACATTCCCAATTGCTGCCCATTTGTATGGCAGAATATATTTGAATATTCTAAAGATATCTTTCATTAACAGCCTGTGTAATTGAATGGTGTAATTTGCATGAGTTCTGCTTTTACTTCATCCGAAACATTTAAACTTTGTATGAACGAATGAATACTTGCTTTTGTTATGCGCTCATTGGTTCGGGTTAATGCCTTTAATGCTTCGTAAGGTTCAGGATATGATTCACGACGTAAAATATTTTGAATGCCTTCAGCCACAACCGCCCAGTTATTATCTAAGTCGGCTTCAATTTTTTCTTTATTTACTAAAAGTTTGTCTAGCCCTTTAATGATGCTTTTGAAAGCGATTAAGGTGTAACCAAAGGGCAATCCGACATTTCTGCTTACGGTGCTGTCGGTTAAATCTCTTTGCAAGCGGGAAACCGGAAGTTTTTCACTTAAATGTCCGCAAATGGCATTTGCCATGCCCAAATTCCCTTCTGCATTTTCAAAGTCAATTGGGTTGACTTTATGTGGCATTGCAGATGATCCGACTTCTCCGGCTTTTATCTTTTGTTTAAAATAATCCATGGAAACATAAGTCCAGATATCGCGTGAGAGGTCGATAAGGATGGTGTTAATTCGACGTACCCCATCAAAAAATGCGGCAAGATTATCATAATGTTCAATTTGTGTTGTCGGGAAAGAACGCTTAAGACCTAAGTTTTGCTCAACAAATTCACGGGCAAACTGATGCCAATCAATCTTTGGAAAACAGATATAGTGTGCATTAAAATTCCCTGTTGCTCCGCCGAATTTGGCGCTAAACGGAACCGCTTTGAGCTGATTTATCTGTTGCCTTAAACGTTCGGAAAAGACATCCATTTCTTTTCCGAGTCGTGTGGGAGATGCTGGCTGTCCGTGTGTGCGTGCCAGCATTGCAATATCCTGCCATGCTTCTGCTTTTTCATCAATTTTGCGCAAAACATCCTCAAATAAGGGGTTAAAAACCTCGTTAAATGCTTCTTTCATGCTTAACGGAAGTGCCGTGTTATTGATGTCCTGAGAGGTGAGCCCGAAATGCACAAACTCCTTGTATTTGGAAAGTCCGAGTTCATCAAACCATGATTTTACAAGATATTCTACTGCTTTCACATCGTGATTGGTGGTTCTTTCGGTTGCTTTTACTTGTTTTGCATCCGCTTCTGAAAAAGCTTCCAGGCGGTTTTCTAAACGGATGATATCATCCTCAGTTATTTCAGACAATTGGGGAATATCAAGTTTACATAAAGCAATAAAATACCGAATCTCCGTATTGACACGATAATATATTAATGCATGTTCCGAAAAGAAATCCTGCAAAGCTTCTGTTTTATCAAAGTAACGTCCGTCAATCGGACTGATTGCATTAAGTGCTGTTAATTCCATGGGTTTAAAATTTGTTTCAAAGGTAGAAAAAAATGAGAAAGTGCAGATAATTTTCAGCCCATGTTACACAAATCCATTTTTCTTTTATTTAAACGCATGAAAAACCTATCTTTACCAAAACTTTTTTTTAGAAATCTTTAGATGATAATTTATGAAAAACGTTAAGGTCTTATTGTTGATAAATTCAATTTTTGTATTGAGCTTAAGCTTAATTGCGCAGGAAATTGTGGTTACTAGTCCGCAGTTGAAAAATATAATACTTGAAGAATATACCGGAATCAATTGTCCGTATTGTCCTTATGGACATCAGGAGGCAGAGGCTATTTATGCTGCAAATCCTGATCGGGTAGCGGTAATTAATATTCATACTGGATATTATGCAATTCCGGATGATGGACAGCCTGATTTTCGCACGGATTTTGGTTCTGCGCTTGCATCTGAGGCATCTGTTTCCGGATATCCGTCTGCCTCGGTAAACCGACATATGTTTTCTGGATTAAATTCTGGTGGAACGGCAATGGGGCGAGACCTTTGGGTAGATGCTGCAGCATTGATTAAAGTACAGCCATCATACGTAAATATTGGATTTCGAACCGATTATAATGAAAGCACCAGAGAGTTGACTGTTGATGTTGAGTTGTATTATGTGGAAGAAGCACCGTTTATGGTTGAAAGCAACTTTATTAATCTTGTTTTGACAGAAAATCTGGTTTACGGATATCAGGCTAACGGGAGTTCAAATTATGAGCACAATCACATTTTGAGACACATGATTACTGGACAATGGGGCGATGAAGTTACAAGCCTTGAAGCAGGAACCTTAGTGGAACGAACTTATACCTACAACGTGCCGGAGGAATGGAATGCAGAAAATTGTGATATTACTACCTTTGTTGCAGAAGAACATTCTGAGGTTTTAACTGGTGGTGTTGCTCCTATGATAGGCGCTCTGTTTGCCGGAGAAACGGAACTGGATTACGGGCGTTTGAATATGAACGAGTTCATTTCAACCGCAGAGGCAGGAAATACAACCAATCTAAACGGAAGTTTTTTAGTCGGTGATACACTTGATGCGAATTACAGCCTGAATTTAACTTCAAATCAACCCGACGACTGGAATGTTACTTATAGCATTGATGGAGCAGAATATTCAGGGAATACGGAAATTCAGCTTTCTGCATCAACGAATTATCCAATTAGTTTTAATATTACTCCGGGTGCAACAAATGGAGTTGGACATTATGTTTTAGAAATTAGCTCTGACCGTTTCCCGGATGCCGAAACAAAAACCACCGAATTTTATGTTATAAAAGGCGTTTCTGATTTGGTTGTTAATGGTTCCGGAACGTTTACGGGAATTAACAGTGCAACATATGCCAATGAATATCTGGATGCTTTAGCTGCTGCCGGAAGTCAGTACGCAGGAGCAATTTCCGCAATGGCCATGGAGGAAGGATTTACCAAAGGGATACTGAATGATGTGCAAAATATTTTCATGAACATTTCTTATACACATCCCAGTTTGTCAGAAAATCAAATTGATGCTTTAGAAAATTTTATTGACAATGGAGGAAACTTGCTGATTGCCGGTCAGGATATTGGATGGGATGCAATGGCAATTGGAGGATATAGCGGATTGCCAATGAAACTGTTTTATGCCAATTATTTACAGGCAACTTATTCTAACTCTGGTATTGCAGATGATAATGAAGTATTCCCAATTGAAGGAGAAAAACTTTTTGGTGGACTAAACGCAGGAAATTTGGTTAGCCTGTACGGAAACGCCTTGTCTGCAGATAAGATATATCCTCGAGCAGATGCAGAAGCAGTATTAAGTTACGAACAAGAGCGGGGCCCTGTTGCAGCAATCAGAAGCACAAAGGGTGATGCGAAAATTGTTTATTTGGCATTTGGGTTAGAGCAACTTGTTTCAAATGAATTGAGAGATTCTTTGATGTCCAGAACTCATCAATGGTTTACAGGACAATTGGAAATAGGAGTTGAAGACGTAATTATGGAAACCCAGCTTAATGTCTATCCCAATCCGGTCGATAATGTCCTCAGTATTGAATACGAAGCTTTAACAAATCAAATGGTAAAGTTATCGCTTATCGGGATTGACGGAAAAATTATTTATCAGGATGAATTGCTTTGGGATGCTGTTTATACGCTTTCGCTTGAAGGGCTAAATTCAGGCTTGTATTTTGTCAAACTTAACTCCGATACAGCGAATTATATTCGTAAGTTCATTAAAAAATAGTCATGAAAAGTCCTTTGCGCATATCCATGGTAAGTTTTTTAAACACGCTTCCGTTTCGGTATGCTTTAGCGTTTAATAGGGAGATAAAATCATTAATTCAGGTGTCTGAAGATGTGCCGTCCCTTTGTGCAAAGAAATTATTAAGTGGCGAGGCAGATGTTGGATTAGTGCCTGTGGCGATTTTGCCAGAAATGCCCGAATACCATATAATTACCGATTATTGCATTGGCGCAAAACAGCAGGTTGATTCAGTTTTCTTGTTTTCAGAAAAGCCAATGCATGAATTAAGCCGTGTTTTACTCGATTTTCGCTCCCGGACATCTGTTCAACTCGTGCAAATTCTCGCTAAGAATTACTGGAATATTGCTCCGCAGTATATTTCTGCAGAACCCGGTTATGAATCACAAATTTCTGGCGAAATAGGAGGTGTTGTCATCGGAGATAAAGCCCTTGAGCTGCTTGGGAAATTCCCTTATCGGTACGACTTGGCAGAAGCTTGGTATCAGTACAGTGGTGAGGAGTTTGTGTTTGCTGCATGGGTGAGTCGTAAAAAATTGCCGACCGCATTTATTGAGCAATTTAATGACGCTTTAGCTTTTGGTATAAGGCATCTTGATGATGCAATAAAAACTTATGCGCATGAATATCCAAACCTTCCCGTAGAAAATTATTTAAAAAATCGAATTGATTATTATTGGACAGAATCAAAAAAGCGGTCTTTAAAGCGATTTTTGAATCAAATTTCATAATAAATAACGCTTTTTGATTTCTTTATGTTTTAAGGGGACTTCTAATAATTCTTTTGCATCAAGATTTTCAGCGTTTTTCATA
>CAYOUD010000116.1:0-9029 GCA_964407055.1 uncultured Bacteroidales bacterium
CCATATTTTGACTAACTGCATCTTCCATAGATAATGATCCATTATCAATATTGAGGAGTATTTCTTGTATGTCAAGATAATTTTCTATTTCAGTCATTCTGTCAAGACCAAAAATTTGAATTTCTATACGCATGGATTCAATACAGGCTTGAGCATTCTGAAATTGTCTTTTTGTTTTGTAAAGTTTGAACAAATTGATTCTGGATCTAAAGTTATTGTCATTTTGGAGGAAGTTTATGAGTTCGTCAGTTTCTGTTGGCAGACTATCTGTTGACATAATACGATTGACCATTTCTTTAACAATGAGCCCACGAGTCTGCTTTAGTCCTGCAATTTCAGCTTCTTTTATTTCTCTGCTGTTTTTCCCGTTTTGTCCGGCTTTAATGATTGTTTTTAAAGTGGAATTCATTTCCATATTTCCAATTTCATTTTTTAGCAGTATTTGCTTTATGTTACCTGAGGAATGTTGGGGTGCAAGCCCCGCATTCTTCTTTTATGCTCTTCTGTTTCTCAAATATAAATAAAAAAATGCAACAAATTTCTATTATTTTGTTTTTTTTTATAAAAAGCATTTTTGTCCATTATTACGGCTTTGTGTGCGACAAATTTGATGTGGTTTTAATAATAATTTTACCTTAAGTCCTCAGTACATTATTTCCCACTTGCCCAATTTCTCTGATTCACTAACTTAGCATCAAAATTTAAAGCGATGTTACTCAAAATAACCATACTTTTATCCGTTGTTTTTCAGGTGATTGCAGCGCTCATGGCGATCCGCTTGACGAAAAAAACAAAATATAACCTTGCATGGATGCTCATTACCATTGGATTGGCTGCGCTCTTGGTGCGACGGGTGGTTGAGTTTTTGCCGCTTGTCAGCGATTTTCAGCCACAGGATTTTCGCCTGCTTTTTATCTGGATTGGAGCAATCAGCTCGTTGTTTTTCGCCTTGGGTGTAATTCTTATCCGACAGATTTTTAATTATATCTATCGGGTTGAGTCAGAACGTCGGCATGCTGAGAATAAAATGCTTTCCTCCATTATCTCAGCCGAAGAATCGGAGCGGATACGCTTATCGCGGGAATTGCATGATGGGCTCGGACCACTTATGTCAAGTATTAAAATGACAGTTTCTGCAATTGAAAAACAGGCTGAAAATGAAAATCAAAAACAATTGGCTGCCAATGTCAATATGTTGGTTCAGGAAGCATTGAAATCTGTTAAGGATATTTCTGCGAATTTGTCGCCTCAAATGTTGAATCACTTTGGGCTGGAGCCGGCGCTTGCTAACTTTATTAATAAGATTAATGACTCAAAACAACTCCAAATTGATTTTAAAATGCGTGCAAAGCATAAACGATTACCCGGAAATGTCGAAATCATTATTTATCGTGTTGCTTGTGAGTTAATTACCAATACATTTAGGCATGCCGATGCGAAAAAAGCAAGTCTGGAAATTGAAGCTGAAAATACCCATTTAAGTTTAAATTATTGCGATGATGGGCATGGCTTTGATGTGGATGAAGTGCTTATTAGACAGCATGGAATGGGGGTTGCAAACATTTATTCGCGTATTTCATCTTTGCATGGAAGTGTTGATATCTTGTCAAATCAGGGCGCCGGCATGAATGTAAAAATTTATATACCTTTGAAGCATGAACACACAAGATGACATACGAATTGTGTTGGTAGATGACCACACGCTATTCCGTAACGGATTAAAAAATTTATTGAATAGAATTCAAGGGTTTCGTGTTGTTGCAGAGGCAGAAAACGGAAAAAAATTTCTTGAGCTGTTGGATGAAGTTACCCCGGATATCGTTTTACTTGATATTGCAATGCCGGTGATGGATGGGGTCGAGGCCGCAACAAAGGCACTGGAAATGCAGAAAGACATGTCAATCATTACTTTGTCCATGTTTGCTGATGAAGCCTATTATAAACAAATGGTTGAGGCCGGAGTTCGAGGTTTTATATTGAAAGATGCCGGCATTGCTGAGGTTGAATCTGCAATTCGAACCGTGCATCAAGGAAAAACCTTTTTTTCGCAGGAACTGCTGCAAGCACTTTTGTCCGGATTGTATCATGACACTGGTCTTGAAAAGTATGAATTGTCTGAAAGAGAAATTGAAGTAATTCAACAAGTCTGCACGGGAAAATCTAACCTTGAAATTGCTGATGATTTGTGCATATCAAAACGGACAGTTGAAAAACACAGGGCAAATATTATGGAAAAAACCCATTGTAAAAATACGGCTAGCCTTGTGATTTTTGCCGTGAAAAATAAGATTGTAGAGGTCTGAATGGATAAATTTCATCATAGATTTCAAGAACACATTCGGTCTCTGAAAATTTTAAATCCCAATATTTGATATAGAATTTCTTACTTTTTCTTATCTTGCCTGCGTTTTCGTGCTTTGATGCGTTATTTCGTGTTTCAGAGGCATTTTCTTCGTATTAATACGTATTCAACCTCGTGTTTTTACGAACAAAATGTTTAGTAAATATGCGTCATAAAAAATTGTAATATTGTTTCCGCTAGCGGACAAAATAATAAATGGTAAAATTAAAAACTGAATATTATGTCAGACATTTTTAACAAAATCAGAACAGAAAAAGGTCCTTTGGGCCGTTATCAAGAGCAGGCACACGGGTATTTTACATTTCCAAAACTCGAAGGTGAAATTAAGCCCCGAATGATTTTTAACGGAAAGGAAGTTTTAACCTGGAGTTTAAATAATTATTTGGGACTTGCGAATCATCCCGAAGTCAGAAAAGCAGATGCAGAAGCTGCTGCTGAATATGGAATGGCTTATCCGATGGGTGCTCGTATGATGTCTGGACAAACAAAATTTCACGAAGAGCTGGAGCAAAAGTTGGCGAAATTTGTTGAAAAAGAAGATGCATTTCTTTTGAATTTTGGGTATCAGGGAATGGTATCTATCATTGATGCGCTAGTGAATCGCCACGATGTCATTGTATATGACTCAGAATCACATGCTTGTATTTTGGATGGAATGCGTTTACATATTGGAAAACGCTTTGTTTTCCCGCATAATGACATTGAAAATCTAGATAAGCAGCTTTCCCGTGCATCAAAAATTGCTGAAAAGCAGGGGGGTGGTGTATTGGTTATTACTGAGGGAGTTTTTGGAATGGCCGGAGATTTGGGTCACCTTCATGAAATTGCGAAACTAAAAACAAAACATAATTTCCGTTTATTGGTTGATGATGCGCATGGTTTTGGAACAATGGGAAAAACCGGTGCCGGAACCGGAGAACATTATGGTGTCCAGGATGAAATCGATGTGTATTTCTCTACCTTTGCAAAATCAATGGCCGGTATTGGTGCTTTTGTGGCTGCCGATAAAGATATTGTTGATTTTCTGAGATACAACATGCGCTCACAAACTTTTGCAAAATCATTGCCAATGCCGATGGTAAAAGGTGCTTTGAAACGCCTGGAACTTCTGAAAAATCAACCGGAGCTGAAAGCAAATCTTTGGAAAGTTGTGGATGCTTTGCAATCAGGACTCAGAGAAAGCGGTTTCAACATCGGGGAAACCGAATCTTGTGTAACTCCCGTTTATTTTGAAGGTGGATTGGTTGAAGGAACAAATTGTGTGGTTGATTTACGTGAAAATTATAGCATTTTCTGTTCCATCGTTGTGTATCCGGTTGTCCCGAAAGATACCATTATGCTTCGTCTCATTCCAACTGCTGTTCATACCTTGGACGATGTGAAAGAAACCCTAGAGGCATTCTCCGAAATTCGTGATAAAATGGCTGCCGGTGAGTATAAGAAAGGTGGATTGAAAAATATGAGTATCGCTTAAAACCAACACCATGCAAAATAAAAAATTTACGCTCAAATGCACGAAATGCGGACATGAGATTGATGATTTCCAATCATGGTTTGTGTTCAATCAAGTATGTCCGAAGTGCGGAGCAAAACATGTTGAAGCCATTTATCCGTTTAAATTTGACGGACTGTCTCCTCTAATGGAAACGCCGAATAATGAGGCGGATTCAATTTGGTTGTACAAAGATTTCCTTCCTTTAGATAATGAAAAAAACATCATTTCCTGCAAAGAAGGTGCAATTCCTCTTGAGCGTTGGATATTTCTTGAAGATTTTGCCCGTGAGCAATATGGAATTAATATTGAGACGCAGGTTTATCGGAATGATTTGAATGGCGGAACCGGAACCTTTAAAGATACAGCAGCAAGTCTTGCAGCAAGTGTATTGAAAGAAGCGGGAGTGAAAAATTATGTAGTTGCCAGTACCGGAAATACCGCAACGGCATTCGGGAAATATCTTGCAATGGCAGGGATTAATGCCTATATTTTCATGCCGATTGATGCGTTAAAAGCTTCTGAAGCTGCCATTAATGCATTTGGGCAAAAGGTATTCCGTGTTCAAGGCGATTACGCAAAAGCCAAAGAACTTGCTGCACAATTTGCAGAGAAACACGGCTTCTTGATGACCGGCGGAAACGTTGATCCTTTGCGTGTTGAGGCAAAGAAAACCATGGTATATGAGTGGTATCGTCAGTTAGGCAAGTTGCCGGATGTTTATGTACAGGCATTAAGCGGAGGAACAGGACCAATCGCTATTGAGAAAGCCTTGAAAGATGCGGAAGGAACTCCATTTGCAGGTAAAATGCCCCGTCAAATTTTGGTGCAACCCGATAAATGCCCTCCTATGGCAATGGCTTGGGAGGATGCGGTTAAAAGCAATTTCGCTGACGGTTGGGATATTAATTTCCCGATTATTGAAAATCCGCCGACAGTTGTTCCTACATTGGCGACAGGTAAACCCGGAACCTATCAGATAATTTCCCGCTTGGTGAAAAAATCAGGTGGTAGTATTATTCAAATGGAAGAGGCAAAAATTTATGACATTTCCCGATGGGTTGCTTTTGAGCAAAAAGTTGCCATGGGACCTGCTTCTGCAGTGTGTTTGGGTGGTTTCCTAAATGCTTTAAAGTTCGGTTTGATAAAAGACGGCGAAACTGTTTTAATCAATACAGGCGAAGGCGTTGCAAGAGCTCCTGAGTTTATGGAGGAACTCATTTATACAACTACCGAAGTGCATACTTTAGATGATTGTGTTTTACATGATCGGGATAGTTTGAGAGATAAGTTAGTTAATAAAATAAAGCCATAATATCTAAAAAAAATGGCGGTCAATTGACCGCCATTTTTTTATGTTTTCTAAGCGTTACTATTCAATCTCATGTACATTCCCTGAATTTAACAGGTCTTGCATATTATTAATCTTACTGTCTGTTTGTGCATGTTTTACTTGTTCGTCAAGCAAAACTTCGTAGGTTGAGTCTTTAACTGATCGAATCACGCCAGCTGCCACCGGGAAATCCGGATAAGTCATGCGTCCGAGCATATAATGCAGATTTGGATTTGCATCATAGGCATTATGAACTAAAAGATCATCTTCAGAAATTCCATTTTCTCCGATTGTTACAACTTCCAGATTATATCCTTTGTCAAGAATTAAGCCTTTATTGCGTTCTGAACCAAAAATCATCGGTTTTTCGTGTTCTAAGTAGATTGTGCGGTCATTTTTGACATCTTTGCCGGTAATTTGCTCATGAACAGCATTATTGAAAATCACACAATTTTGCAAGACTTCAACAATTGAAGTCCCTTTGTGCTTATGCGCTTCTATGAAAACTTCTTTCATCACTTTGGGTTCTTTGTCAATCACTCTGGCAAAGAAAGTTCCCTGTGCGCCCATGGTTAATTCTCCCGGGTTGAACGGATTTTCAATGGTTCCGTTCGGAGATGTTTTTGTTACTGAACCCTTAGGCGTTGTCGGTGAGTACTGACCCTTTGTTAATCCGTAGATTTTGTTGTTGAAAAGCAGAACGTTAATGTCAACATTCCGTCGAATCAAATGAATAAAGTGGTTTCCACCAATCGCCATGGCATCTCCGTCACCGGTTATTTGCCATATTGACAAATTTGGATTTGCGGTTTTCATTCCTGAGGCTAATGGCGCTGCACGTCCGTGAAGCCCATGGAATCCATACGTTTCGATATAATACGGGAAACGTGATGAGCAACCAATTCCTGAAACGAAAACGATGTCCTCAATAGGAACATTAATCTCCGGCAATGCATTTTGTACAGCTGATAATATGCTGAAATTTCCACAGCCGGCACACCATTTTACTGGTCCATCAACTACGAAGTCTTTTTTAGTTAATTTATGTTGTGTGTTTTCCATGATTATTTGTCCTCCAAAATTTCCTGAAATTTGTTTTTCAATTCTGCGATATAGAATGGCAAACCCTGAATTTTATTGTACTGTTTGTATTTATAATCAGGAAGTTGGCTTCTTAAAAAGGTTACAAATTGACCGTTGTTTATTTCGCAAACGACAATTTTCTTGTATTTACTGAATATCTCAGCTGTATTTTTCGGCAGGGGACAAATGTAATTAAACTGTGCCATGCTGATATCATAACCATCAACTCGCATTTCTTTCACTGCTGAATGAAGTGCTCCATATGTTCCACCCCAACCAACAACAAGCAGTTCGCCTCCATTTTCATTTCCATAAACGCTTTGTTCTGGAATGTAATTGGCAATGCGATCTACTTTTTCCTGACGCAATTCAACCATGCGTTCATGGTTGAAAGGATCATGTGACACATCACCATAAATATCTGATTTTTCAAGTCCTCCGATACGATGTCTCAGACCTTTTTGTCCGGGTACTGCCCAAAAACGATTAAGTTTTTCAGGATCTCTTTTGTAAGGTTGATAATCCGGATCATTGTCTTTTACTAAAGGCACCTTGATTTCCGGAATATCACTCATGTTAGGAACTTTCCATAATTCTGTTCCGTTCGCAAGATAACCATCTGTTAATAAGATAATGGGGGTCATATGTTCAATTGCAATGCGTGCTGCTTCGAATGCATAATGAAAGCAATTTCCCGGAGTTGTTGCAGCAATTACAGGAAGCGGGCTTTCGCCGTTTCTACCATATAATGCTTGCATTAAATCTGATTGCTCAGGTTTGGTAGGTAGGCCGGTTGATGGTCCTCCGCGTTGTACATTTACAACTACCAGTGGGAGTTCAGTGATTACTGCCAGTCCTAATGCTTCGGATTTTAGTGCTAATCCGGGGCCGGATGTGCTGGTTGCAGCGAGTTTTCCGGTGAAGCTTGCTCCAATTGCGGTCATTACACCGGCAATTTCGTCTTCTGCCTGAAAAGTTTTGACACCTAAATCTTTCCGATTTGATAATTCCTGCAGGATTTCTGTTGCAGGAGTAATTGGGTAGGATCCAAGGAATAGTTCTTTGCCGGATTTTTCTGCACCTGCAATTAAACCCCATGCTGTTGCAACATTCCCTGTAATTTGGCGGAATTTTCCTTTGCGATTTTGAACTGGGTTAATTTGGAAAGTGGTTGATAATGCTTCGATAGTTTCAGCATAATTATACCCTTCGCAAAGTACCGCGATATTTGCCTCTGCCAAATGTGGTTTTTTGCCAAACTTGTTGCGGATAAACTGCTTCCCATCTTCAATGTTACGGTTAAATAACCAGAACAAAATTCCCATGACAAACTGATTTCGGGTTTTGTCCGCTGTTTTGTTGTCAATACCGAGTTTAAGCTCTCTAACAGTTGCACGTGACAATTCAGTAATTGGGGCTTTAATCAGATTATAACCCTGCAAGCTCTCATCTCCGAGAGGATCTTCAACATAACCTGCTTTTTTGTAGTGCTTGTTATCAAAATTATCGATATCGATAATGATTGTAGCACCGGGTTTTACCCATATTAAATTAGACTTGAGTGCTGCCGGGTTTAAAGCGACAAGCACGTCGGCGAGGTCACCAGGTGTTTCGACATCCTTATGACCGATTCGAACCTGAAAACCGGATACCCCGGCAATGGTTCCTTGTGGCGCTCGGATTTCTGATGGGAAATCCGGGAACGTTGAAAGATCGTTACCTAAAGATGCAGAAGCATCAGAAAATTGGTTTCCTGTTAGCTGCATTCCGTCTCCGGAATCTCCTGCAAACTTGACAACCACATCTTCACGCTCGATTACTTTTCCATTCTTGCTCATGATGTATGATAGCGTTTGTTAAAACCTAATTATTTGTAACAAAATTAAGGACTTTATACAATTAGCATACAGAAAACATGTAATTTTTTTAAAGAAAAATACACAGGGTGTAAATTGCTGTAGGTGAGCGATAAAGCATTGTTTTTGTCGGTTAGTTAACATCCTGTTGTAAGACATATGTCATGTTTATTTGAAAAAAAAAGACTGGAAAATTCCGGTCTTCATTGTTTTCTTAACATTTTTTTTCAAAAATTAATGTTTAGTGTTTGCTTAGATAATCAGAAATTCCTTTCTGATCAGCTTTCAATGCATCTTCTCCTTCGTGCCAATCTGCAGGGCAAACCTCTCCATGCTTTTCAGAGTATTGTAAAGCATCAATAACGCGCAATGCTTCATCTACACTGCGACCCAGCGGCATGTCATTAATGAGCATATGTCGTACGAGGCCTTCTTTGTCAATGATAAATAAACCACGATATGCTTGCGGAAGCCCTTCATATTCAACATCTCCATTTTCGTCATACACATATTCTCCTGCCAGTACACCATATTTATCTGCGATGAGTAAGGATTGATCAGCAACAATCGGATATTTTACGCCTTCAATACCACCTTCCTTCTTTGGCGTGTTAAGCCATTTCCAGTGAGAAAAGGCAGAGTCAACCGAGCAGCCAACAACTTGTACATTTTTTGATTCAAAATCGGCGAGTCGTTTTTGAAATGCTATGATTTCTGTTGGACAGACAAAGGTAAAATCTGCCGGATAGAAAAAGAATAGGACATATTTCTTTCCAGTGTATTGATTTAAACTGAAATTTTCAACAATTTCTCCGCCGTTAACCACAGCTTGTGATTTGAAATTCGGTGCTTTTTTCCCAATGAGTGTTTCCATAACTTTATTTTTTAGGCAAACAGGCTTAG
>CAYOUD010000117.1:0-8932 GCA_964407055.1 uncultured Bacteroidales bacterium
GGTTTCATAACGGGCTTTTTCGTAGTTAGCCTTTGGGAAAAATTGCGGCGGACAAAATCGAGTACAACAATGTTCACAATGAAAATAGATTCGATTTTTGTCCTGATGAAAAGGTTTGGCGGGCATTAAACAAATCGGACACGCGTGATTTTTTTCGATATCAAAATTAGCCTTCATGCTAAAAAGCCATATAGAGTTTAAGATTCCAGCGTCTGCCAGTCAAGAAATTGGGGACAGCGTATTGTCTGCCATAAATATCTGAAACCCAGATGTGTGATATTGTATTATTAATATCTAACAGATTAAAAGCTTCTAAGGATATCCAAAAATCTTTAATAATGCGAAACGGACTACCTTCCGGAATATTTGTATTTTTACTGACAATTTGTTTTGATATTCCAAGGTCAACCCGACGATAAGCCGGAATCGTTCCGGTAGCCATATAGCGTGGTGAGTTGGGCGGACCAAAAGGAAGCCCTGAGCCGTAAACAAGATTCAGATGTGCTTTCCAACTCTCATTTCCCGGCAAATAATCCTGAAAGAAGATGTTGACATTCACGCGCTGATCTGTGGGTCGGCGCAAATATCCAGGATTTACCGTATTTCCCTCGCTGTCAATATAAGCATCGCCATCAATGTCTTCTTTGGTTTGCATAATGGATAAAGAAATCCAGGATTCCGTTCCTTTAACAAATTCCCCGTTGACTTTCAGGTCAAACCCCGCTGCATATCCTACAGCCATGTTTTCGCCGTAATATCGAATTCGCACATTATCAACATCATAGGGGATAACATTCCACAAATATTTATAATACACTTCGCTCATGAGTTTAAACGGTCGGTCCCAGGCTTTGAACACATAATCGCCGCCAAGGACAACTTGTGCTGAGGCTTGAGCTTTAATATCCTCATTAACAGAGCCATCCCTCAATATCATTTCTTTAAAAAACGGCGGTTGGTGATATATTCCACCGGATAATCGAAAAATCATATCACGCCGGCTATTAGGATCATAGGATACAGCAACACGCGGCGAAAGCAAAAATTGATTATTAAAAGTCCAATAATTTCCACGGATACCGCTTACAAGACTAAATTCATTACTGTCCCTCATAAAATCGATTTCATGCTGTGCATATAGTTCTCCACGATGCGAAAACAAATCTAAATTGGATGTATCTGTAAAAAAGAGGAGGACATTTTCATCGCTATACGGTAAGGAATATCCGGCAGAATCAATCATTTTCCATTCTTTAAGGATATAATCAATGGATTCGACTTGATACTTTCCACCCCATTTAATTTTTTGATTATTCCAGTCCTTTCTTCCTGAATGGCCTAAACTCAAGACATTTGCAGACAATTGATTATTCGCATGATCTAAGAAACTACCAACTCCGATATTGGTTACACTGTCACCATAATCTTCTTCGCCGGGATTGGTTTCCAGGCTGTTTAAATAATACTGTCCCAGAATATCAAAGCGTTCTTGCTCCTCAGTAAAAAATCCCGAGAAAATAAAGCGCATATTCAGGCTGTCTAAATCCTGATAAGTAAGACTCAAAGCCCCGGTTCCAGTAGAATAGGTATCTTTTTCCTGTCCGTCAAAATAAATTTTCAGTTTGTAAGCTTCATTAAAAGTTCCAAAGGAAGTTTCTCCGGTTTCCGGGAAAAAGCGATAGGTATTTCTGGCATAATTCCCCAGCAAAGAAACTTCCCATCGTTCGGTCAGTGTGTAATTGAAATAAGCTTGCACATCTGAAAAGTTGGGGTCATACTGTCCTTCGGTATCGAGCGATTTCAGCAAATATCGGTTGGTTTTATAACGAGCGCCCATCAAGTATTGGAATCGTCTATTTTTTGAAATTCCCTCTAAGTGAGCTGTTCCTCCTAAAAGGCTGGCAGAAAAAGATGCTGCATTTTTCCGTGGTTTCCGATAAGTAATATCCAGTACCGAAGACATTTTATCACCATATGTGGCATCAAAACCTCCGGCTGAAAAAACAAGCGATGAGACCATATCCGAATTAATAAAACTCAATCCCTCCTGCTGTCCGGAACGAATCAACATGGGTCGATATATCTGAACACCATTAACATACACGAGGTTTTCGTCAAAATTTCCACCGCGCACATTGTACTGTGAGCTCAACTCATTGTTGGAAGATGTGCCCGGCAAACTTTTAATCAAAGATTCCACGCCGATAGTAGAAACAACATATTTAGTGATTTTCGGGTCGAGGCGCGTAAGTCCTGATTTTCGTATCATTTTATCTTCAACCGTTGCCGGTCCAAGAATTTCTACAGATTGTTTCAAGACGACATCGAGCCGTATGTCAGTTTGTTTATTTAGCGCGATATGAAGGAATTTTTTCTTATATCCAATTGCAGAAAATTGGAGATGCAAACTGTCAGAAATCGGCGCAAATAATTCGTATTTTCCGCTTATATCAGAAGCTGTTCCGCCTTTGAAATCCAAAATTGAGATATTGATAAAAGCAAGCGACTCCCCCCGTCCATCAGTAATAAAACCATGTACACGAACAGTTTGCTGTGCCTCAACCACAGGCAGCATTCCGAACAATAAAACGAAACTAATCAGCAAATATCGCATAAGCACTTAAAACGCATTCAAAAAAGAAACACAAATATGTAAAATTTATTGCGCATCTTCCTTATTCGATTCAGTTTTATTTAACTCAGGATATTCAATGCGCGTATGATAAATACTCAGCAATTTCTCCGTAAACACTTTCTTAGCCCAACTAATTTTTCGCAGCGTAATTTCCACGTTGTCAAATTGTCCGGCAGCTAATTGGGAATCAATAATTGAGTTTACCATTTTTGCGATGCTTTCTTCGGTGTACTCTTTTAAGGTACGGGTTGCGGCTTCAATTGAATCGGCCATCATCAAAATTGCATTTTCAATATTCAGAGGCGATGGTCCGGGGTAAGTAAATTTCGCTTCATCAATTTTCTTATCGGGATATTTATTCAAAAAGGAACGATAAAAATATTGCGCTTTTCCGATGCCATGGTGAGTTCGAATAAAATCAATCACCGATTCGGGCAATTTAGCTTTTTTGGCCATTTCGACACCACGGGTTACGTGAGAAATGATAATTTCAGCAGATTCATCAAACTCCAGTTGTTCATGCGGATTAAATCCGGATTGATTTTCCACAAAGAACTCGGGCGCACTCGCTTTTCCGATATCGTGATAGAGGGCTCCTGTTCGGATAAGCAAAGGATTTCCTCCGATTATTCTTCCAACAGCTTCAGCCAAATTTGCAACCTGCATTGAATGCTGAAAAGAACCCGGCGCTTTTTCTGCCAATTTACGCAGCAATGGATGATTGGTATCTGTCAGCTCCATCAAAGTTGCATCTGAAATAAACCCAAAAATTTTCTCATAAACCCAAATCAGCGGGATGGTAAATAAAATCAGCAGCGCACTGCCACTAAACCAAGCAAAATCAACCCAATTGATATGTGGAAGGCCTCCGCGATACATAATTTGCAGTGAGAAAAACAACACCGCATAAGTCAACAAAACATAAAAAGCGGTAACAAACATTCGTTTTCGCTGTTGAATATTTTTAAGACTAAATACTGCTACAATCCCTGCAATCATTTGAATAAACACAAACTCAAATCCATTTGGAGCAACAAACCCCACCATCATGATGACAATAATGTGAACAAATAGGGCTGTTCTGTCATCAAAGAAAGTTTGTACCAGCATAGGCACAATGACAAATGGGATGACATAAATTGAAATGTTTGGATTTCGAGACACTAACATCGCCAATCCGCTAAAAACCAGCACTTGTAAAAGTACAAATGATATGCTACGCGCAGAATTTAGAATTTTCGGCTTGAAATTCAGTAAAAACATGAATAAAGCAAAGGCTGTTGCAAGATATAGCAAGCTGATTCCTAAAATCAGTAACCCCTTATTTGTAATGCTTGCACTGCTTTCAAACTCTTTTTTCAAACTGTTAAGAACAATATAACTTTGGGCATCGACAATACCACCCTGCTGAAGAATAAGTTCGCCTTTTTGCACCATTCCACTACTTATTGATAAATTTTCAATTTTTTCATTTAACAGTTTTTTATTGGTTAATTTATCATACACCAGATTCGGAGCTATAATATCCGATACGGGAAAATCGTTTATCAGGTCACGAAATCGTTCATTGTTTCTGAGACTTTCAGGAAAGTGGGTTAAAACTTTTGCATGAATATGTGCATTTATATCCTGCATAGTAAAAATTGCATCAAGCGTTGCGGCATAAGAGAGGGTTTCGTGCAAAATCAAAAACTGATAATCCGTTTGGTCAATACTATCAGCAAGCTCAATAAGACCGGCATCATAAATTTTTTGGGATTCTGACAAATAAACCGTCAATACACTATCTCTCAAAACCGATGGTTTCGCAGTAAATGCGTTAAATTCAGCAGCGAAAGACTGTCCCGAATTAATTTTTATAAAATTATTCCAATGTAATAAAAACCTAGTTCTAATTTTATCCATTGAAGCAGATACCGCACTGCTATCCATAACATAATAGGGCGCAAAGTTATCTTTCAGACTGTCTTTTTCCGCTTTTATTCGGGTTTCTGATTTCAAAATCGGAAAATCATATTCAGCAATTAAATCTTCATGCATCCAGGGAGCTCCTGCCTTAAATTCAAACTCAAATTTTCGTTCTTTAGGATACATCAGTACAATTGCTCCATAAACTAAAATGAAGATTGCAACTACATAAAAACGTAAAAACCCTTTCTTAAAATTTATTTTCATAGCTTTCGTTTCAAAATGCAAACAATATGCATTTGGTTAACAAATTGATGTTGATAAAAAAGACTTTATAACACCGTATAAATATATATTTTTGAACTGAGACAAAGAAATTAAATACAACTTAATTCGTAAACTTCAATTCGTTTGATGTTTACACATGCAGTTTTAAATCGTTTAATATGAAATCAGGCATCACAATTTTACCCTTAATTCCCATGCGTTCAGCATCCAATGAGCGAAGTGAACAAGCTAGTCAGCTTTTGTTTGGCGATTACTTTGAGTTATTGCAAACCCACGGAAAATGGCTAAATGTTCGTAGTATTAGCGATGATTACCAAGGATGGATTGACCGTAATATGGCCGGAGCGATTGAGGAATTTTCACAGCCTAACATTGATGATATGTTCGTAATTCAGCCGGTATTATGCGAGATTAAAGATGAGAACAACCGCATCATGAGGATTCCGGGCGGTGCACGCATACCCAAACCGGATGAAACCGGCAGTTTTACCATTGGCAACAAAGCATTCTCGTTTGTGCATAGCGATTTCATGGATTTTTTCAAACCTGCAACACATATTATTGATTCCGCCATGAACTACATCAACAGTCCATATCTTTGGGGCGGAAAAACTGTGTTAGGAATTGACTGCTCAGGTTTTATACAAGTATTATTTCGTATGCACGGAGTCGATATTCCACGTGATGCATCACAACAAGTTGAACTTGGTGAAACCATCTGTTTTAGACATGATGCGGAAGCTGGCGATTTAGCTTTTTTTCAGAATACAGAAGGAAAAATCATACATGTCGGTATCATTTTGGATAAAGAGCATATCATTCATGCAAGCGGAAATGTGCGCATCGACAAACTCGACCACTCTGGAATCTATAATGCAAACATCAAACAATACACGCACGAGCTAAGTGTTATTAAACGGATTTCGATGAAATAAAAATCCGGTTTTTTTTCGAAACAAAAACAAGCAATACCTGTTATATTAATGAAACCAAATGAAAGTAAAAATTATGAGTATTAAATTACCCGAATTACCCTACGCAATGGATGCGTTGGAACCACACATTTCTAAAAAAACCATCGAATTTCATTACACAAAACACCATCAGGGATATGTCAAAAAGCTGAATGCCGGAATTGAAGGCACTGAGTTTGAAGGTATGGCACTTAATGATATTGTGATGAAATCAAAAGGCGGAATTTTTAATAACGCAGCCCAAACCTGGAATCATACATTTTACTGGGAAGGATTTTCTCCCGATGGCGGTGGAAAACCCGGTGGAGCAATTGCTGAAGCCATTAATAAAAAATGGGGCTCTTTTGAAAAATTCCAAGAAGATTTTAATAATAAAGCAGCCACACTATTTGGCAGTGGTTGGGCTTGGTTGGTAAAAAACAATGTCGGCGATTTGGAAATTGTTCAAACTGCAAATGCAGGTTGCCCAATTACCGATGGATTTACTCCGCTGCTTACCTGTGATGTTTGGGAACACGCTTATTACTTAGATCAACAAAACAAACGTCCGGCTTATATTGAGGCATTCTGGGAACTCGTAAACTGGGATGTTGTGAATGAGCGCTATTAAGGCTTAATTCAGCATTAAACATTTTTGAAATTACTGAAACATTGATTAAAAAACGGCTGTCTTAAAAAAAAGACAGCCATTTTTAATGGAATACACTTTGTTTTTGGTTGCAATTATTCAACGACAATTGATTCACTATCAACGACTACATTATTTTCATAGTAATAGATTGTGTAAAACCCAGAAGCTAAGCCGTTGAATGAGTATTCTGAATCTCCATTTACAAGAACATCTTGCTGAGCAACCGGCTGACTGTGCGCATTAACAATCTGTAAGCGACCTCCAGCAACTCCTTGTTGTAAATACACAGTGAAATTACCGGTATTTGGATTAGGGCTGATATCCAGATATGAAATTTCTATTTCTTCTGTATCTTCAATTTCAGTAAATAAATCGTTTAGGACTTGTTCTAAATTGTTTTCATAGGCAGTATTACATTCCTGAATTGCCGTTTGAAACGCTTCAGGGGTGATTCGTTCTTCATGAGCTAATTTTTCAGCAAATATATGGCATAACCATGAATCAATTTCAACGCTTTGTAAAGGCATTGCTTCTGCCTCAAATTGTAAGGCCTCAATTTGCATGATTGTTTGTGTAAACAATTTACGCATACGGTTTAACAATGCAATATCAAGCTTATATGCAATGATTGCTTCATCTGTGCTTTCAATATTCTCAATTAACATTTCATTTAATTCAATAAGTTCATCTGTCATATCATTGAAAGTTGCATTTAAATGGTCGCGATTTATTTTATTAAAGTAGGAGTCTAACACATTATGAATTTCCCCCAAAGCTTGAGCTTGAATGTCTTTTACTTCAATTAAAGGGCTGCTAAGCGTGTTTTCGATTAATTCAATGTAATTGTCAAAGAGGGTTTTACATTCTGAGATCGTGATTTCCTCAAGCGATGTTTGCATTAACACCTCATGTTGTTCTGAAAGTGATAAGTTGTCATTGTTATTACCAGACAAGAGTGGACTAATCATGTTTGTGTTAGTTAAAATATCTTTTCCAATACCAATAGGTGGATTGATAATCCCACACATAAGATTAGACGTAAAAGGGTTGTTGTCAATTAAGTTGACAGCTACAGGTGGGTAGCACCCACTAGCGAATGTTCGATAATTATTATTAAACGAAGGAGATTGATTTGCAGGACTTGTAAACCAACGATTGCTATTACAGTTTAGGTTTTCAGAGTTTAGACAATCTGTTCTTGTTGATATATAGCCATAGACAGAATATCCGCCAGAAGCAGGTATTAATTGGTTATGCGCATTATACAAATACAAATAACCGGTGTTCATGTATATGCTTTTTGTATTACCAGAGAAAGTGTTAATCTCGCCGTCATTAAGATATAACTTTGACCCTTGGTTGTAAATCCCGTTAGTGTTGTCATAAATGTGAGTGCAAGAGACATGTGTGTCAAATCCACCGTTTACTTTTAAACCATGATTTTGATTATCACCGAAAATGGTGCTTTCAACATCTAAGTCAGCTACAGTGCTTCCTTTGTAATAAGCACCATTCGAATTGTTTGCAAATATACAGTACGATATGGTAGATCCCCAACTCATATTATCAGCGTATAAGCCATAATTTGTGTTATTATTAAACTCACAATTTGTAAGTGTTAAGCCCTTATCATACATGTAGAGGCCAGTTTCGTTATTATTGAATTCAGAATTAGTTATTGATAGAGCAGCACCATTGTAAGTGTAGTTATACAAGCCATATTTCCCATTTTCAAAAATACAGTTGTTAATGCTAGTATTGGGTTGCCCCCAAAGAAAGAAACTGCGATGCGCATTGTAAATTCCATTATCAGATGTAATTTTAACATTGTTGAAGCTAATTGGGTAATTATCCTCAGCAAGCATTCTTTTGCCATTTCCCATTTCTATTTTTCCATTAGAAAAACTCAGCGAAACTAAATCAGCAGGGAAACGAACTGTGCTTTGCTGCACTTCCATAATTTTATCGTTTTGACCACTACCCTGCAAAACAATGGATGCACCACTGCCGCAGAAAATGTTGTTAGTTTCATCATCTCCCGGGTTGGAGAATTTTATGTAGCCGTTACCAAGAATAGAAAAAATAGCATTATCCTCAATTGAAAGATCCCCAGCAATATTAAGAAGTGAATTAGAATCTGACAATTCTATTGTAGCATCCTGTTTTAAAATAAACTCTCCATTATTGGAAGTTCCTGATAGTATTTGTATGCTTCCCTCACCCCCAACCTTCAAAGAGGCTCCACTTCTCACTTCCAGCTGTCCCCAGGCTCAACGTATATTGAGCCATCAAAAGGACGGTCTGGACGCCATGTATTTAAAATACAATCTTCTTCAATAATAAGCTTCCCACTTCCTGAGATTACAATTTGTGGATTGTTGTATAGAAAGTTAACAGCTCCATCAATAACCAATGTACCATGTATTTCCAGATCCTGACATACATATTTTTGATTATCCCAAATTGTATAATCAGAATAAGAAATAAATGGGATAA
>CAYOUD010000118.1:0-8921 GCA_964407055.1 uncultured Bacteroidales bacterium
AAAACCACAAATTCGAACAAATTTCAATGAAACCGCATTTTTCTTTCCGCAATTGAGAACCGATGAAAACGGAGTAATTAAATTTGCATTTACCGCACCCGAAAGTTTGACACGATGGAAGTTTTTGGCCTTGTCACATACAAAAGATTTGAAAACCGGGGTGGTCGAAAATCATATGACAACCAAAAAGCAATTAATGATTACACCAAATATGCCCCGTTTTTTTAGAGAAGGTGATAAAATGAGCTTACAGGTGAAAATATCTAATTTGTCTGAGCAAAACCAAAACGGGCATTGTGAAATTAAATTGACCGATGTCTTGACAGGAAAGAATGTAACTGCTGAACTATTAAGGCATGATGCATCTGTGGATTTTGCAGTTGAAGCTGGTCAAAATACGACGGTTCGTTTTGATATGGAAATTCCGCGCGGTATTCAGGCAATAGAATATGAGTTAATTGCTAAAACCGGAATCTATGGTGACGGTGAACGGAGAATTATTCCCGTTTTAAGTAATCGTATGTTGGTTACCGAATCTATGCCTATGTATGTCAACGGAAATTCAACAAAAACCTGGCGTTTTGATAAACTTTTAAATGCTAAATCTGGTGGAAGTTTGAAACATCATCAATTGAGTTTGGAAATAACTCCACGTCCAGCGTGGTACGCAATTCAAGCTTTGCCATATTTAATGGAATATCCATACGAATGCTCTGAGCAAATATTTTCACGCTTTTATGCCAATAGTTTGGCTTCCCATATTGCCAACAGCGATCCGGCAATTCAACGTATTTTTGAAGCTTGGAAAGCCATTCCGGAATCGGATGCACTGCGTTCTAATCTCCATAAAAATGAAGATTTAAAAGCCGTCATGTTGCAACAGACGCCCTGGGTATTGGATGCAAATAATGAAGCCGAAAGGAAACGTCGCGTTGGATTATTATTCGATATGGAGCGTATGTCCAATGAGTTGCAAGTTACGTTGACAAAGCTTGAAAAACGACAAAAAGGAAACGGCGCATGGCCTTGGTTTGATGGAATGCCTGAAAATCGTTACATCACACAGCACATCGTTGCCGGACTGGCGCATTTGAAGCATCTCGGCGTTTTGGATCCCGATTATACTGCCCGTGTTGACAAAATGTTGCGGCATGCTGCGCAGTATCTTGATAATCAAATTCTAAAAGATTATCAACAATTACAACGTTGGTATGATGAGGAGGAAATGGAGGTGATGCGTATTTCTCATATTCAAGTGCATTATCTCTACACGCGCAGTTTTATTATGGATATTGCATCTGTAAATCCGGCTGCAGCCAAGGCATATCAATATTTTTATGAGCAAGCACAAAAATATTGGGTCGAAATGAATTATTACAGCAAAGCCATGATTGCATTGGTAATGTACAGAACTGATTCAGAGCAGATCGCAACCGATATTATTGCATCACTGAAAGAATATGCCATTGTGGATGATGAAATGGGCATGTATTGGAAATCCACTTATGGATATTTTTGGTATCAGGCTCCTATTGAAACTCAGGCGCTTTTAATTGAGGCTTTTGATGAGATTGCGCAGGATAAGGAATCGGTTGAGCGCATGAAGCAATGGCTCTTGAATCAAAAACGCACACAAGATTGGAAAACCACAAAAGCAACTACTGAAGCGGTTTATGCTTTGATTTTAACCGGCTCAAATCTCTTGGATTTAGAATCGAATGTATTGGTTGAAATCGGTGGCGAAGTGTATGACCCGGCGAATGATGCGGATGTGAAATCTGAGGCAGGTACCGGATATTTCCGTAAAAACTGGCATGGTGGAGATATTAAACCGGAAATGGGTGAGGTGAAGCTGACAAAAACCGGCGACGGCATGGCGTGGGGCGCTTTGCACTGGCAATATTTTGAGGACATGGATAAAATTACCTCGCACGAAACGCCCTTGCAGCTTGAGAAAAAACTCTTCCGTAAAATTGCAACCGATGACGGCATGGAGCTTCAGTTGGTTTCAGAAGACGAACATTTTTCTGTCGGCGATCAATTAGTCGTTCGAATAATTCTTCGCAGCGACCGAGACATGGAATATGTTCACATGAAGGACATGCGAGCTGCTTGCTTGGAGCCAGTCAGTACACGTTCCGGATATCATTATCAGGATGGGTTGGGTTATTATCAGTCAATTCGCGATGCTTCGGTGGATTTCTTCTTCTCATGGTTGAAAAAAGGAACCTATGTGTTTGAATATCCCTTGTATGTTACCCATACCGGCCAATTTTCAAATGGAATTACTAATATTCAGTCCATGTATGCCCCGGAATTTAATTCACACAGTGAAGGGATGCGAATCCTTGTAAAATAAGCATTACTGTTCAATAAAAATGAAAAATATAGCGAAAGAAAAAACCGTATTACTCTTTCTCGCAAAGGGCTTTGAAGTGTATGAAGCCGCATCTTTTGTGGATGTAATCGGATGGACAGAGGAAGTTGATATGCCGAAAATCCGTATCAAAACTGTCGGAATGCATCCGCAAATAAAAGCCCATTGGAATATGACAGTGATACCGGATATGCAAATAGCCGATGTTAATGTAGATGAGTTTGATGCGCTTGCAATTCCCGGTGGATTTGAACCCTCCGGATTTTATGAGGATGGATACGATGAACGGATTGTGCAACTTATCCGCGATTTTCATGCACAGGAAAAACCGATTGCAAGCATTTGTGTGGCTGCACTGCTAGTCGCAAATGCCGGCCTTTTAAAGGGACAATCGGCAACTACCTACGATTTAAGCGACGGACATCGACAAAAGCAACTCCGTGATTTCGGCGCAAACCCATCAAACCAACCGCTTGTGTTCACCGATGGTATTATCACTTCTGTCGGCCCGTCCACAGCTTTGGATGTCGCTTTTTTACTCGTGGAATTATTAAGCAACAATGAAAGTATCCAGAAATTAAAATTTGCCATGCGCTTTGGAGTGGGGTGATAAATGATTATGTTTGTGAAAGATTCGCAAGAAAATGTGTGGGTGTTTTATGAAGATTCGGGGAAATACTCTGCCAATACTTGGGTTTGAATGAATTGTTAGGTGTTTAAATTAAAATGAAAAGTTATAACCTGACAATGCAGAACATTGGTATAATATTATGAATAGATAAATCGCTGTTAAAAAGAGGGTTGAATTATAAAAAATGAGTATTAACTAGTATATTTTTTTGAAAATGATAAAAATAAAATCTTACTTAAATATATTGCTATTGACAGTGGCAGTTTCATCAATGCTAACATCTTGTATGACAACTAAAACTAGTGTAGGTACATATAAAGAGAAACAAGGCGACGAATATACTTATTCAAAAGGTAAGCAATTTTGGCTTTTCTGGGGTCTTATACCATTAGGTAGGACAAATTTGAATACACCTAAGGATGGGAACTGTGAAGTTGTAACGAAATATAATTTTGGAGATATGTTAGTAAATGGTTTGACTGGAGGTGTAATAATGTCTTATACAATAAAAGTGAAAGCCAAACATATTCAAACAGATCCAGGCTTTGTAAATACGCACGACTTCAAAAATGGAGATAAAGTCATTTTTACAAAAGGCGAATATAATAATGTTGAAGGAGAAATAGTTGCTGTTTATCCAGATCGAGCATTAATTAAATTTAAAAGACCGCCCAATTTAATTGAGAAAGAAAAAGGAATAACAGAAGATGTAGAAGATCAAGTTGAAGTTCCCTTCATTAATGTTGCAAAGAAGTAATCTTACGCAAATATTATTTTTTTAAAAAGGATGCGAGAAATATAAAATGACTAATAAAAAATTTTAACCTATGAATTTTGAAGATCTTAAGAGTTTGGCGCAAATTTATTTAAGTGATTTTGCTGGTAATGAACAAAATGTGAAGTATAAAATCGTTGTTCCTTTCCTTAATTGTTTTGGGCACGATAAATTTGAATTTGAGCACGCTGCACAGGGTAGTAGAATTGATATAAATATTGATAATAAAATAATAATAGAAACTAAGGCTCTTGATAAGAAATTAGATGATTACGTTTCCCAAGTTGAAACGTATTGTAATAAAGAAAGACCTTACCTAGCAATTTTAACTAATGGGCAAGACTTTCGATTTTATTCGCCTTTTATGAGAATCCCCAGATTTGCTGATACGCTTATTTATGAATTCGCTTTAACTGATTTTGCTAATGAGGAAGTAGTTGCACGTATTGATAAAATAATTGGGATAGAAAATTATAGAAATAATAATCATCGAAAATTCATTGAAGAACGCGAGTACGAATTAGAACAAACAAAGAATGAAATTCAAAAAAATAATCCGAAAAATCATGAGCCTATTGAGGCTATCAAAAAGGAAATCAAACAATTTGATCGAAAGATAGAAGATCTTAAGCGAGAAAAAGAAGAGAAAAATCAAATGATTCAACAAATTGTAAGCAATCAAGAATCAAAGAAAATGGAACTCTCTAAAAAACATTTTATTCCATCTATTCAAAAAGGCAATAAAATTAAAAACACTCGTGTTGTAATGGAAAATCAACCAATAGATGAGTCTGTAATATACAAAATAGATAAGATTAAAACTGATGTGAAAGCACAAGGAAAGTATTCTGATATAAAAAGATTTACCGTTTTATCTGGGTCAAAAGTTTCAAAAAGAGAAGATCCAACGTTTGGTAAAGGTGTGGCGGATGGAGCCTATAAATTACGCAAACAATTGGAGGAGTCTGGTAAGATAAATGCTAATCGAGAGTTCATTGAGGATCATACTTTTGATTCAATTAGTCAAGCCGCTTGTGTAGTTCTTGGTGGTAGTAGAAATGGGAAAAAAGAATGGAAATCATAAATACACAATTAATTGTATTTTGTAAGTTGTCGCACTTATCCGTAATTTTAATGCGCATAAAAAACCCATTGCGAGCATTTGTGTGGCTGCATTGGTGGTTGCTAACGCCGGATTGTTAAACGACAAGTATGCAACTACCTACGATTTAAGCGACGGACATCGACAAAAGCAACTCCGTGATTTCGGCGCAAACCCATCAAACCAACCGCTTGTGTTCACCGATGGTATTATCACTTCTGTCGGCCCGTCCACAGCTTTGGATGTCGCTTTTTTACTCGTGGAATTATTAAGCAACAATGAAAGTATCCAGAAATTAAAATTTGCCATGCGCTTTGGAGTGGGGTGATAGGCGTAAGATGTAGAGCTTAATTATACTGAATTTGTAGTAATTAAATGAGAATCGTGTTTCAAAATATCATTGATTCTGAAGGATACTGAATTCAGTATATATGCACGTTTTGTATGATTGATTTTTTTATTGTAAGGAAAGCAGAATATTTAGATTACAAAAACAAAATGAATAAAGTGATTAGAAAGCTTGAAAATTAAGGCTTTCATTATGTTTAAATATGTCATAATAACAGCTTACATCATCTTCTAAATATACGTTCTGTAAAAACTTAATATTTAAAAAAACGCAATAAAAACATTCTCTATTTCAAAAATTTGTAATATATTTACAAAAAAATGCAAAAGAAATGATATTTGAATTTAGAGTAGAGAACTTTTTGTCTTTTCGTGAAGAGCAAATCCTAAGTTTTGAGCCTTCTGCCAGTAAAGCGTATGAAGCGCATTATTGTGCTGAAGTTAAAGACGGCGTTAAGGTCCTTAAATTAGGGATGTTGTATGGTGCAAATGCATCGGGGAAAACCAATTTGTTAAAGGCTTTGGATTTCTTACGTAGCTTTGTTTTAAAGCAACGAAATGATAAAACAGAATCCACAGGGATTATTAAATTTCAATTTGATAATGACTATCTCTCAAAGCCCAGCAAATTTTATTTAGCGTTTTATTTGAATCAAATCAAATACGTTTACACCTTTGTACTGGATGAGAAAAAAGTAATTGAAGAAAACTTAATCTATTATCCCGGAACCCAACCGGCCATGTTTTTTGAAAGAAAATACGATGAAATTAAAGGAAAATCAACCATTAAATTTGGTGGAACAATTGATTTGAAATTATCGGATAGAAAATTAATTGAAGGCTTAACCATTGCTAACAGCTCTGTGTTTTCTGCATTTGGGAAAGCAAATGTTGAAAAATCATTATTCGATGATGTTTTTAATTGGTTTAAAGCAAGCTTCATGCAGATGATCCGGCCAAACACTGATTTATTTGGTTGGACAAGTTCAAAACTTGAAGCGGATGATATATGTAAAGATTTTGTATTGGAAGTTTTACAGAAAGCTGATTTTAATATCTCATCCATTGATATTGATGAGGAAGAAATTCCAATTGATGCAGAAATAGAATCAAAAATTTCAAGTATGGATATTCCGGAAAGCATGAAAGAAGAAATACTTGAAAAAAAGATGGTGAAAACCAAAGATATTTCGTTTCAACATAAAACCGAATTAATGGAGAAAAATTTACCTCGCGGATTGGAATCGAATGGGACACTCCGTTATTATAGCTTAGGCGGGGTGTTAAACAAATTGTTATCATCAAATACATTTCTTTGTATTGATGAAATTGAGAATTCTTTACACTATGATTTAGTTGCTCATTTTATCAAGACTTTTTTAATGAATGCAACGAATTCTCAACTGCTTTTCTCCACACACGACATTAATCTTTTAAATGAAGAGTTTTTACGAAGAGATGCTGTTTGGTTTGTGGATAAAAACAAATTTGGGGCATCTGAGTTGGTTTCACTCTTAGATTTTAAATTACATAAAAATCTTTCTCCTTATAATGCGTATAAAATTGGGAAACTTGGTGCTAAACCAGAATTAGGTGAAATAATACTTGATTATGGCAAGAAAAAGTAAAAACAAACCAACCAAATTTAAGGTGGCAATTGTTGGTGAAGGTATTACCGAATGGCATTACTTTACCAATATGCGACAAATTGAACGGTTTAACTTCAAAGTTGAGCCGGGGCTACCAAATCATTCTGATTATAAGTCAGTGATAAATACTGCACGATGAAAAAGAGATGAAGGGTATGATATGGGTTTTTGTGTCCTCGATTTAGATCGAATCGTTGCAAATGCCACAGAAAAGCGTGGATATTTTGCTGAAAAATCCAAAATAAAAGTCAATAAGGGAATCGAATTTATTGAGACGATGCCATGTGTTGAACTATGGTTTTTATTGCATTTTCTTGACAGGTACTCCGCCAAAGCATATGTGAATTATGATCAAATAAGTAAACCTTTAAAGCAGCATATTACCCGTTATGAGAAAACCAGTGCCTTTTTTAAATCCAATCCTATTTATGAATTATTAATCACTAAAGGAAATTTAAAACAAGCAGATGAATTTGCCCGGAAACTTGCAATTGAAAAGGACGACAGCGATAATCCATATTTTAATTTTACCGATATTAATAAACTAATTAAACGTTTAAAAAATCGCTAACTATTTTTCGAAATAATTGTGAATAATGTCAAAGTCTAAATTCCAATTTTCAAGCTCAAAAAGTTTTTTTTATCTTTCGGACAGAAAACTATACTGCCAAACATTATCTCCCACTTGGTTTTTTAATAAATACGTTGTAAGTTTGAGAAATTAACCTTAAACCCCCAAAATTTACGAAAAAATTAATGACAGGAATTATTGCAATTGGATTTGTACTCAGTTTTGTAGCTTGCGGTGGTGCAGGAGTTGAAGTATCTGAAGAAATGCAAGGTTTCATGGACAAAATTGAAGCAACAAATTCAATTATTGATGCTGCAGAAGCTTATGCTTACGAAGCAGATGAAATGCCTTTAGATCTTTACACACTTGAAGAGCCTACAGTTAAGGCCATGACAGAAGAAGATGGTAAAACTGTTTACACAATGAATGTGAAACACGGAATGATTGACAGCGATGTCATGATTTGCTGGAAAGATGGAGCAGTGGTTAATATTAAAGAAGCTCCGGTAGAGTAAATTATTTCAAAAATTTATAACAAAAAGGCTGCTTTCGGGCAGTCTTTTCTTTAGTGTGCTGTTACGTGTTAGCGTGTTAGCGAAGGATTGTGCTCCTCAGTGTTTCGCTAAGCGATGGAATATGCGTAGGAAAGTGGGAGAATATAGCCACAAAATAATGTTGCCACGAATGCCTGCCCGCCATTTAATTAAAAAATAATGTGGCTATCTTTCTTGCGCGTCAAACTCCTTTTTATTATTACAGTTCTGATGAGCTTGTCGAATTATCTATGGCTATTCTTGGTACGTCAAACTCATATTTTCATTTATAACAACTTTTTCTAAGCATCTTAAAAGTATTGCATAAAAACATAATTTATATTATATTTGAGAAAAGCCAATAACTATGCTTAATTACATCTATAAACAAGAAAGCTACAACATAATCGGCAAATGCTTTGAAGTCCATAATAATTTAGGACACGGATTCCTTGAAATTGTTTATAAAGATGCATTAGAATATGAATTTCGAAAATCAGGAATACCATACGAGCGAGAAAAGAAGTATGAAGTGAATTATAAAGGAATCATTCTTCCACACAAATTTTATGCAGACTTTGTCATTTATGATAATATTATTTTAGAAATAAAAGCGGTTAGTCAAATTTCGGATGAATTTATTGCTCAGGCAATAAATTATTTAAAGGTTTCAAATAATAATCTGGCTTTAATCGTCAATTTTGGAGAATTTAATCTTACGCAAAAAAGGATTGTACTTTAATCCGTATTTGATTTCTCAATATAAATATGGTTGAAATTCTGAGGAGCCACAGCCTGTTCCGATTATTTCGGAAAATGCAGGAATAAAGGTTTTAGTACCATGACAACCATTTATTCATTCATTCATCTGTGGCTTTTCTTCTTGCGCGTCAAACTCCTTTTCATCCGTGCATTTGTGGCTATCTTTCTTGCGC
>CAYOUD010000119.1:0-8713 GCA_964407055.1 uncultured Bacteroidales bacterium
GACGTTTTCTTATCAGAGACTGAAAAACAGTAGTTTTCTTGCAGACACTACATAAGGGCAAATCCTGAAAATTGATCAGAAAAAGTCGAAATCAAGGATTTATTACAGCAAAACAGAGTAATCATGTAAACAAGCAAGCAGGAAATAAAAAAAAGGCAGGTTAAACTTAGTTAAGCTCAGGATTTTCCGGGAAATTTTTCCAGATTTCGTATTTTTCATCTACGTAGGTCAGAGAGCGCTTCCAAAGTTGTTTTGGGTCAGAAAACACGAAACTATCGGGGACATTGCACACCAGCCAGGAATCATTTTCAAGCTCATCAGTTAGTTGTCCTTCTGTCCAACCGGAATAGCCGAGGAAAAATGAGATTTTGTTTTTATCAAGCACATCGGCTTCTAACATCTCAATTACAGCGTCAAAATCACCACCCCAATAGACATCTCCTTTAATATGAATTGAATTTGGAATAATTTTTCCGTAAGTATGAAGGAAGTGAACAGTTTCAGTATCCACGGGCCCCCCAAGAAATAATGAGAAATCTTTTCCCTCAAACGCATTAATTACAGAACCGACTTTCACCCCAGAATCTTTATTAAGAATAAGACCGGTGTGTTTATTTTCAGCATCATCGACTAAAAGAATAACCGATCTGGAGAAGATAACATCCGGCAAAATTGGTTCAGCAATCAGTGCCCTACCCTTTTCAGGGCTTAATCCGTTTGATTTGATTTGAAATATGTCTAAATCTAATTTCATGATTATACAACTAATACATCCAATAACAAAATTACTCTTTTTTTTCAAACAAACAATACGTATAAAAGTGTATATTTCAACATTATAATAAGTTCATTCTTTTTTTAGCGTAAAAAAATTCTCAGCTTTACAGTACCACTCTGACTTGCATTTACAAATTCATTATTTGACATTTTCACTGTTAAACAATCCTTTTTGTAAGTTTGTACCTCTGTGATGCAATTCAAATTTATAATGCTTGCCCGATGAATACGCATGAAATTACTTGGCAAATTTGCTTCAAGATATTTCATGGTAGTGTATTTTAAATATCGCTCTGATTCAGTATAACACATCACATAATCATCCTCAGCAGTCATATACAAAATTTCATCAGGTTTTAAAATACGTATTGCATTTCCCTTTTTTACGACAATTTTTTGGATATTTTCACCGTCTAAGTCTGCCATTCCTGATGGAATTTTATTTCTGGATTCAAAAGGCGTTTTTAATTTATCAATTGCTTAATCCAAGGCCTGAATCATTCGGTCTTTGTCGAATGGTTTCAGCAAATAATCCACTGCATTATGCTCAAATGCTTTAATAGGAAATCAATTAGTTTTCCGGTTTTAAATTGAATTCCAAAGGTAACATACCACAAGCTCAATCCGATTAAACTAAATATTGACATACTGATGAATGCATCCAGCGCGCTGAGCTGCCATGAAAAATTCAAAACAAAACGATGAGCAGCCATGTGGAGTATTGCAGGGATAATGCAGGTAAAACCCTTGAAATATAAAAATATGACTTCGGGCTTAGATGATTCAAATCTGCACAAAGGGAATGGCATGAATTTTACGGGTTATGTCTCTTCAGTTTTATGAATGTGTTTCCATAACTTAATCATCATTAAATGAACAATAAAAATACAATTTTCATAACAAACATAAGGTCTGCATTCAGTTTTTTAAAGGCTGTTTCGGTAAACAGGGTTTTTTTTTCGGTAGAAGCAGAAAACATAACTGCCCAAGGAAATTCGCCGGGCAGTTATATTATTTATGCATAATATTTTTACTCATAAACCGGTGTTATTCCCATATTATCAAATATAAAGGCATAAACATCAGCATATTCATCAATAATTTTCTGTGTGGGTTTTCCTGCTCCGTGTCCGGCTTTGGTTTCAATCCGTATCATTACCGGATTTTCCCCTTTGTAATGCGCTTGTAATGTTGCAATGTACTTGAACGAGTGCGCCGGAACCACTCTATCATCATGATCTGCAGTTTTCACAAGCACAGCAGGATATGCTTTACCGGACACAATATTATGAACCGGTGAATATGCTCTAAGATATTCAAACATTTCTTTACTGTCTTCGCTGATGCCATAATCGCTAGCCCAATATTTCCCGATTGTAAACAAATGATATCGCAACATATCCATTACACCAACAGAAGGTACGGCGACTTGAAATAATTCAGGACGCTGATTGGTAACCGCTCCAACAAGCAATCCGCCGTTAGATCCACCCATAATTGCAAGTTTGTCAGAACTTGTATATTCTTCATCAATTAAATATTCAGCAGCCGCAATAAAATCATCAAACACATTTTGTTTTTGAAGTTTAGTTCCTGCTTTATGCCATTCTTCACCATATTCACCACCGCCGCGCAAGTTTGCCATTGCATACACACCGCCTTGTTCAAGCCAAATTAAGCGAGTTATGCTGAAGTATGGTGTAAGGCTGATATTAAAACCGCCATAACCATATAGAATTGCAGGATTTGTACCGTCAAGTGTTATGCCTTTTTTATGAACAATAAACATAGGGACTTTCGTTCCGTCTTTACTTTCATAAAAAATCTGCTTTGTCTCGTATTTTGTTTCGTCAAAATCAATTTCGGATTTTTTATAAATCACAGACGCATTATTCTCGATATTGTATCGATACACTGTTGCCGGCGTGGTAAATGAAGTAACTGTGTAAAAAGTTTCTTC
This sequence comes from uncultured Bacteroidales bacterium, assembly GCA_964407055.1. GTDB lineage: Bacteria > Bacteroidota > Bacteroidia > Bacteroidales > ML635J-15 > JAQIBY01. The sequence goes on from CAYOUD010000119.1 coordinate 2,738, forward strand.
ATCTTCACGTTCTCCACCAAACCCACTTACAGTCCCAAGTACTGGCATATCTACATCGTATAAATAATTTCCGTTCATATCAAACACTTTCACCACGGAGTGAGCATCTTTCATGTATTTAGCAATTAGTTTTCCTCCAATTGGAGAAACACTACGAAGCACATAGTCCATTTCAGAAATCACATCTACCCAATGTTCAGGCTGTGGTTTATCAGGATCAATGGAAATCAGTTTATATTTTGGTGACTGATAATTTGTCATTACCATGAGTTTACCATCAATATGGTCTAAAACCCAAAAATCATTATCAAAATGCGTTACAATTTTTTCAATCTTAGCATTTTCATCATTTAAATTCTTAATATACAATGCATTGCCGCTAGTTGATTCAGAGACTGAAATGATTAAATAGGCTTCATCCTCAGTAACATCTGGGCTAAAACTCCATGCATCATTTTCGGGATCTTCATAAATTACCTGATCTTCAGATTGATCATCACCAAGTTTATGATAATAAATGCGATTGTCTTTGTTCATACCGGATAACTCGTCTCCTTCTTTAGGTTCGGGGAAACGACTGTAAAAGAATCCTTCACCATACCATGCAATACCGGAAAACTTAATCCACTGAAGATAGTCTGATAAATCATCACCGGTTTCAATGTCTTTAACAAAATACTCTTTCCAGTCAGAACCTGAGCGCGAAATACCATAGGCTAGATATTTCCCATCATTTGACATTGCAGTTCCTGCGAGCGACACGGTTCCATCCTCAGACAAAATGTTTGGATCCAACAAAATCCTACCTTCACCCTCAATATTTTCTTTGATGTATAATACAGATTGATTCTGTAATCCATCGTTTTTGTAATACAAATACTTGTCAACAATATGGTACGGTGCAGATTGTTTCGGATAATCCCAGATTTTCTCTAAACGAGCTCTTATATTATCACGAAAAGGGATACTGTTTAAATATTCAAATGTCACCTCATTTTGTGATTTCACCCATGCTTCGGTTTCTTTACTGGTATCATTTTCCAGCCATTGATATGGATCAGAAATATCTTCACCAAAATAAGTAAATACCACATCGGATTTTTCTGTTTCCGGATATTCCCAGACTTTTTTTTCAACATCAGTTTTACAGCTAATTAAAACAAGTGCCACTAGATTAAATAATAGTATATTTTTCATCATAATTTAGGATGTTATTTTTGTCAAATATAACAAAAGACAGCGGCAAAGTTTTGTGCTTAACAAATCTTTAACAGGAAACATAAAGGGAAACAAAGTTTGAAATTACATAATTACTAACGCTGAGACCAATGTTTGTTTTGAATTTTGAATTTTCACAAAATAAGATCCGCTGCTTAAATCATGCAAGTCAATCTGTTTATTATCCTTTAAAATTCCTTTTTGATGACAGATTCCATCCACACTAAAAACAGAATATTTTACAACTCCCTTAAGCTCGTGATCCACTGTCACAAATGAAACTGCAGGATTTGGATACAAGGTAAAGTCAGCCTGGATATGATTAGCAATTGCATCGGCATTTCCGGAATACGCCCGGATATTATCAATATAGAGATTATTTCCCCTGTCATTTTTTGTCATGAAACGAAGCAGAATTTCCTCACCAGCGAAATCATTCAAATTAAGGTTTATTGTATCCCAATCTGCTGCGGATTCGGGTTTCCATGACAATGAATTTGTATTTCCATCAACTGAAGCCATATTTTCACCGCCATTGGCATACAACAAATACTGAAATGTTTGTCCGCAATCCGTTGATACTGCAACAAACAAACTATCATTATAAAGATATTCAAGCCGTTTTTTATATGCAATATCAAAGCTGAGATTTAGTTGTTCATCGGTGTCAGGTAAGGGAATTAATGAAGAAAACAATGCATCCTCCTGCCCTTCTCGTGGAAAATAATTATAAAAACTCATGGTCAAAGCCGTATTTCCATCATCAATTGAGGGAGCATCACTCAATTTCCACCCGATATTTCCATCCGGATTATCAGTAACCCAGTTATTATCAATGTATTCATTTTCATATTCCTCAAAATCGTCAATAAAAGGATAATCGGCCGTTTCAATCACATAAGCATTACTGACATCTGCATTGTTATAAATATCAAATTCTCTGGATGCAATTTCCGCTTCAGCCCAAACCCACAAATCATTATTGCCGGTTAATAACTCCATATCAGGTAAATCCAAAATCACGTCTTCATTTTCAACTAGCGTTCCAGTCCAAACTTGAGTTATAGTATCACCATTATTTAATCTCCAGTGGTAGCTTATCTCGTTAAGATTTTCCGTTCCACGATTAATCAATGCAATTTTGGGAGTCACATTTTCATTTCCGGGACAAACAAAATCTCCGGCAAACTCACGAATTTCAAGTTTAACATCAAATGAATCCGTTACCGGAGGCACGGGGTCATAAGTCAATGCCAAATAATTAAAAGCCGCCATGACATCGATCATTCCGTTGCCATAGACATTATCTTCATCCGGTTCGCCAAGATCATGAGCCGTAACATACAAAGCCTCTTTTAAACTCACGGCATCCAGATATGGATATGCTTCTTTCAGCAGCAACAATGCCCCTGAAACGTGCGGGCAGGCCATCGATGTACCGGAAAGCAAAGAAAAGCCATCCTGACCGGAACAAGAACGAACAGACACTCCGGGAGCAGAAACTTCCGGCTTAATTTGCAATGACCCACCGATTTCCACGCATGGGGTTGGTCCTCTGGAGGAAAAATCAGCAATTGGAAAACTTTCAGTATTCCCGTTTACTGCCCCAACCGACATCACATTCAATTCAGAAAATGCCATCATTGCCGGAAAACCGTTTGTTTGCGGTGCAGGACCGTCATTTCCGGCTGAAAAAGGAGATAAGATCCCGGCAGCTTCAATGACTTCAAGAATTTGAGCCTCTTCCATATTACATGCGTCAAAAGCCAAAGCCAAATCGTAAGAATAGCCCCATGAATTATTGATGACATCTGGCACATCATCCGTTGTTTCTTCATTTCCATCAGGGTTTAAGACCCATTGAAACACATTCATAAAATCAGCAGGATCAAGCAACTCATCATCTGAACTGGCAACAGGATCAGAGGCAATCCAATACGCATTGTAGGCTACTCCAATGGTATCATTAGTATCCTCGACCAATCCCAAAACCGTTCCGGTAGTATGTGTTCCATGACTGGAGCTTGCATGATCTGCCGGCACTGAAGAGCGTAATCCGTACCAAACCTGATCCATAGGACGATGATTTCCCAAAAAGCGATTGCTAATTGCAGGGTGATCAGGAAACACACCAGTGTCCATACTTAAAAACAACAGATTTCTACCGGTGTATCCCATTTCCCACATTGCGGGGGCATTTATTGCAGCCAAACCCGCCTCAATTCCACCTTCAGCTTTTGCTTGAGATGTCTCAATCTTCACCGGTTTTTCAAATTGATAACGCGGAGAATTAATATCGATCCGCATAACGGATGGAATAGCAGCTAATTCATCAAGGTAAGATGCCGGAACATTCAAACGCACGGCATTGACTATCCAGAAACTTTCTTTCCAAACAATCTCACTCAGTCCACGAGCTGATAATTGCATCAAATCCTCCTTAAAATTTAGCTGTGATGTGTTCGCCACTTCGTTAAGAATCAATTGGATTTGTCTAACTCGTAAATTTTTATCTGCAGATTGATCTAACATTTTATGATGAAATTTCAGCATGTCAGCTTGATCGTTTAGATAAACCAGAACATCAAGATTTTCTGCATTTTTTTCATTTACAACAGACTGCAAAGCAGGAGTCATTACCTGTTGAGCCTTAGAGATAAATGCAACAGAAAGTAATACGATTAAACTTATATATTTGTACTTCATAGCATGTATTTTATTAATGCAAGATACTGAAAAAACCGAGACAATAAGAAAGCATAACTTTATGTCCTGAAACATTTTATTTTGCTGAAAAATCTCTAAAAAATTATAACTTTGTACAAAGATAAAAAGTTTAATGCTATGACAATTATTGAAAAAATCATTGCCAATCACTCAGGGAAAACCACGGTAAATCCCGGAGACATTGTTGACATTACAATTGATGCCAGAGTTGCCAGGGATTTTGGAGGCGCCAATGTTGTGAAAAATCTGGAAGACAACAAACTTATCGTGGATGACACTAAAAAGACATTTTTTACTTTTGATTTGATACCTGCGGGATCGGATCAGAAATATGCGAACAACCAGCACAAATGCCGCTTATTTGCACGCAAACACGGGATTCAGGTTTACGATGTAAATGCAGGAATTGGCACACATCTCGCGATTGACAAAGGACTGGCATGGCCGGGTTCAACTTTCATATCAACAGATTCCCACGCCAATATCATGGGTGCAATCGGAGCTTTCGGACAAGGGATGGGAGATCAGGACATAGCAGCTGCCTGGGCAAACGGCTCAGTGTGGTTTAAAGTACCAAAATCGGCAAAACTCATTTTCAAAGGGAAAAAACCTGAGAATGTAACAGCCAAAGACATTGTATTGAATCTGTTATCAAAATTCGGTGCCAGCACATTGCTCGGCTATTCTGTTGAAATGTACGGTGAAGCAATTGACGCGCTCGCATTATCAGACCGCATTACCATTGCATCTATGGGAACAGAAATGGGTGCAATTGTTATCATGTTTCCGCCGAATGATGCGGTACTCAACTACTCAGAAAAAGCAACCGGCCAAAAAATTGATGCGGTTTATGCAGATAAAAATGCCAATTATGACATGACAGAATCCGTTGACATCAGTAGCTTTGTTCCAATGATTTCTCGTCCCGGGAAACCACACGATTCCGTTGAAATTCATCCGAAAGAAAAAATTAAAATCGACTCTGCATTTATCGGTTCATGTACTAACGGCCGCATAACGGACCTTCGGGCAGCTGCTCATGTAATGAAAGGGCGAAAAATTGCACCGGGAGTTGTACTAAAAATTGTTCCGTCAACCGATGAAATATGGCAGCAAGCCTTGGATGAAGGCATTATTAAGATATTCAAAGATGCAGGTGCACTGGTTTCAAATGCAGGATGCGGTGGCTGTGCAAACGGACATGTTGGACAAAACGGTGAAGGCGAAGTCACGATTTCTAGTGGAAACCGAAATTTCCCAGGAAAACAAGGAAAAGGCGCAGTTTATCTCGCTTCCCCCGCAACAGTGGCAGCTTCAGCAGTGGCAGGATACATCACCACCGAATTGGAAATTCCTGAAAAACCAATGGAATTTGTCATTGGCAGTGCCGAAGGAAAATCAGAAGCACAAACAAAAACTAAAAAGACAATTAAAAACAATAAACCAATTGAAGTTGAAGGTCGGGTATGGTTTATTGAAGAAGATAATATCGATACGGATATGATTTTCCACAACCGCTATTTGTCCATTACTGATGTTAATGAAATGGGACAATATACACTGGACAATCTCGAAGGCTATAAGGATTTTGCGCAAAAAGCCAAACCGGGAGATATTATCATTACCCAAAAGAATTTCGGCAGCGGCAGCTCCAGACAACAAGCGGTTGATTGCTTTATCACACTAGGAATAAATACAATTCTGGCAGAATCATATGGTGCAATTTACGAACGTAACGCCATCAATGCAGCCCTGCCAATTTTGCAATACAAAGATATCAGTCCGTTGAAATTGGAAACCGGAGATCAGATAAAAGTGAACTTTGAAACCGGAAACGTTGAAAATGTTTCTAAAGGCACGAGTATGCAGGCAAAACCATTCTCTGATGTGCAAATGGAAATATATCAACGCGGCGGAATTTTTAAATAAATTGTTGATTGCTGATTGTTGATTGCTGATTGTTGATTGTTGATTGTTGATTGTTGATTGTTGATTGTTGATTGTTGATTGCTGATTGCTGATTGCTGATTG
>CAYOUD010000120.1:0-8686 GCA_964407055.1 uncultured Bacteroidales bacterium
TTCTAAAACTGAAAATAAATAAAAGGCTGCACATCGCCAGATTTTGCCTGATAAAGTACAAATGCGATTATTACAGCAACGAGCACTTTCAATGACCAATGCATATTGATAAACCAATTTTGATATTTAGTTTTAAATGATTTTGGTAACCAATGAATAATATATGCGACCAACATTAGAGCAAAAATATGTCCGTAAGCAGAGAGAATTTCAGGTAATAGCTTTAATTGTTCGCCATTAAAAACAGTTCCTATTCTGGCAATTATCGCATTGGCTTTTTGCATATCTGCGGCACGGAAAAATATCCATGCAAAATTCACGAGATTAAAGGTCAGAAAAACACGCAAAAAATGTCCCCAAAACCCGGGTTCTCCGTTTGGTTTACCAAAAACTGCCTGCCAACCTTTGTGAATTGCCAGCCACATACCGTGCAAAGCGCCCCAAATGACAAAACGCAAGGCGGCACCGTGCCACAAGCCACCAAGGATCATGGTAACGGCAAGGTTAATATAGGTTCGGATTTTCCCTTTACGATTTCCGCCCAAAGGAATGTAAAGATAATCCCTCAACCATGAGGAAAGCGAAATATGCCATCTACGCCAAAATTCGGTAATGCTTTCAGATTTATAAGGCGAATTAAAGTTGATTGGCAACCTAAAACCAAGCAATAAAGCCACTCCTATGGCTATGTCAGTATAGCCTGAGAAATCGCAGTATATCTGCAAACCGTATCCATAAACGCCAAACAGGTTTTCAAGCCCGCTATATAACTCCGGATTAGCAAATATCCTGTCCACAAAATTGATAGAAATGAAATCAGAAATTAGCATTTTCTTGATTAATCCGTTCAGGATTAAAAACAGCGCATAGCCAAATTCCCGCTGACTTACCTGATATTTTTTATACAACTGAGGAACAAATTCTGCAGCTCTGACAATTGGTCCGGCAACGAGCTGAGGGAAAAAGCTTACATAAAATCCAAAATCAATGATGTTTTTTACGGGCTTTACCTTTCGGCGGTAAATATCAACGGTGTAAGAAATGGTTTGGAAGGTATAAAAGGATATCCCTACCGGTAGAATAATTTCAGTCAGGTTGAATGAGCTACCTGTCAAATTGTTTGCCCAAAGTGCCAACAAATCCACAACCTGATGCTGTGTTCCGAATATATCGTTGACAATATCCACAAAGAAATAGGCATATTTAAAATATGCCAGCAAAGACAAATTCACGAAGATAGACATGGCAACAAAAAGCTTTCGTCGCCACTGAGGTTTTGAGGTGTGAATCAGTTGTCCCAGTGTGTAATCAACAAGTGTCGAGAAAATCAAAATGACAAAAAAGTGGCCGCCGGATTTCCAATAGAAAAATAAACTAACCAGAAATAAAAAGGCATTGCGCAACGGATTTTTCTTGTATATCACAGTGTAAACTGCTAAAACAATCGCAAAGAATATCCAGAAATACAAATGCGTAAATAGCATTGGTTGCCTTGGGTCGTATGTCAGAAAATCCTTTAGAAAGTCCATCAGTCTTGTTTTTCGATATGGTCGTTATAGGCTTTCAAAAAGGCATTGAACAACAAATTTCCTTGCAATTCATAGCCTTGTTTATTATAATGCAATCTGTCTTTGGCAGTTAATCCGGCATAATACCATTTCATAATGGCATTGAGTTCACCCATGATATCGTAAAAATCCCAAACCATAATTTGCTTTTCTTGTGCGACTTTAAGGATAACTTCAGTTGCTTTTGATGTACTGTAATTCAGATATCTGCGATAGCGATAGTTGTCTCCCGGAGTAACCCATAAGATTGCAGCATTCGGAGCAGCCAGTTCCATTCGGGCAATTAATCGCCTTACATTGGTTTCAAACTGCGGTGCATTAAATTTCGAGGTGTACGAATCGTTTGTGCCAAGGGAAATGATAATAAGCTCAGGATGCAACGTTTGGATTTCCGATATCATTTTAGGACATTTTAACCAGGACTCCACCTCTGCCCCATTCACGCCGAGGGAATGATATACAATTCCGGGATCATCGTTATCAAAACTCAAACCATGCAGGACAAAATATCCAGCTTCAGTTTTTTTGAGAAATTCAATATCCAGAAAATCTTGCTCCTCATCGAAGATTAATTGCGTGTAAGCAGAATCCATCACATGTCGAATTTGATACTGAATGCTGGTGTCCATTAACTGAATATCCCAATTTGCAGTGTCCATATTATGATAAACTCGCAATTTCGTAAAATGATATTGTGGATACTCCTTATCGGTAAATGTCACATGAATTGACGCTTTTTCAGATGTGGTTTTCACGAGAAAACCGGCAAGTCCCAACTCACAATTTCGCGTGTGTTCAACATTTTTGCAAGACTCCCAACTGCCACTATATTTCACACGATAATTCCAGGGATTATTGGATTTAGCGATTTGTACGGGGAAAACAAATCCGCGACCACCGTTTAAGCCCCAAGCCATTTCCTGAAAACGCTTTCTCAAATGTCCGGACACATAATCTGCTTGAATGTGAGAATCGCCAATATGCAGGATATTCACTTTACCTTTCCCAAAAAGAATCAGGCTATCCAATTTGCAGTAAAAGTCATCTAAATATGTATTATCGTTTGTGATGATTTGATTATCATCGTATTTTATGAAATCGTATTTTTTGATATCAAACGGATTAATTTGAGCATTTGCCAAAAGCCCAATCCCCACGAATATCCCTATCAATCCTGCTTTAATTTTCATCATCCGCTTGGTTTTCATCTGCCTTAGCAGTCTGTTGTGCTTTTTTATATTCTCTATATTCCAGCATCAGTGCATTATAAAGCATATTGCTGATAATTTTTGACCCCTTTACATTAAAATGAGTAAAATCGGTATTCGCCAACGGCGGATCTGCCCACACCCAACTTGGCATAGAATTTTCACCGCCCATTGCTTCATACATATCCCAAAAAGCGAAACCCGCCTTCATGGCAGCATTTTTCTGCACCTCCCGAATTTTCGACACCGCCTCGTAAGACACATATTCTGTTCCGTCTTTTTTTGACATATCAGAAATTCCAACAACAATCACAGGTAAATCCGGACGCATTTGGTTTATCGCGTTCAACTGATGAACCATCCAATCCTCGTAATAACGAAAATCGTCAATATCATCCGAGACGACATTTACACCAAATTGTAAAATAAGCAATTTAACATTCAGGGTATTCAGCCAGCGCAGCATCATGCTGTATTCCATTATCGTAACAAAGGTACCGGCAGAACCGCGCAAGGGAATATTATCCACAATAATTCCATTTTTTGACTCCAAAGAAATCGCATAAACATCCGGACTGTCGTATCCATGCATTTCAATCGTGAACTGTTTTTTCGGTTCCCCAATCGTTTTAATTTGCATGGTTTCCGTGGGCATTAGACTATCTTCGACAAAAATCTCATCTGCATCATCTTTAACAATTAATTGCACCGGGCGATTCAAATTTCCATAAAATAATTTCGCGTTATCCCACCGATTACTAGCCGGATAACCTTGAAAGGAATTTTTCACCTCGAAACTTGCCGAATACATGATGCTATCATTGGGCAAACTGTCATTCCATGCAGGCGCAAAGCGAAACAAGCTGATCATGGGGCCATATCGCTTGTGTGTGATGGTAGAATCTATTTTCCCGAAGAGCGTATATCGATTCCATTCCTCGGAAGCACTCACCCGCCATGACAATTTTTGAGTTACCGGTTTAACCGCCAAAAGACCGGGTCCGTTTCCTCCAAAACTTTGCTGTAATCGCTCGCGCAGATATCCGGTGATGTGGTCGGCCTCGATTTGAGAATCTCCGTAATGCATTATTCGCACCGGCTTAGATGCCGTGCGTGCATTCTCCATTGCCTTGAAAAAACTGTGCAATTTTGCTTTCCCGCTCTCCGTCGTTAAAATCGGATATTCTGAGGCAGCAAGCAAATCGGCATCTGCACGAACTGTATCCAATAAAGCGGTTGTATCAAGCGGTTCGGCAGTAGCGGTATCTCCAGCAATGTCAGATTTTACAATGTCAGAAATGTCAGCATACTTAATTTTTTTAGGATGCAAAACATCTTCCATCGTTCTGTATTTCAATTTAATGCCTGCAATTTCGCGGGTCTTTTCAGGAAACAAAAAAGTAATGGCAGCCATCAGGGCAAGTACAACGAATAAAAACCCAAGTATTTGTGCCGGACGAATCATTTGCTGAGCTTTTTAATTTTCAGTATTTGTCCGATTTTAAGCCCTTTCGGGTCAATGGCGTTCCATCGTAAAATATCCTGATCTGAAACGCCGGGAAACTGTTTTGCAATGCTCCAGGGATTATCCCCTGATTTGACAATGTAGTTTCTATATTCTCCTGATTTGAATTCCTTTTTCACGAGCTCAGGTGATTTTTTTGGCTCCACGAGTTTTCCTTCACGAGCTTGTTTTTGCTGAAAACTGAGTTTATCCACTGCCGAGTAATATGTTTTTTTTGATTCCGGCACATAAATTACCAGTTTCTGTCCTGCGCGTATTGAATTGCCGTAAATACCGTTCCAGTAACGAATTTCGCTCATATTGGTATTAAACCATTCGGAAATAAAGCCCAGATTATCACCTGACTTTATGGTATAATCTACAGCTGTATAGCCATTCCCTGGACGATACGGTTCTGCCTTCACTAATTCTTCCGACGAGGATTCTTTTATGGATTTAATATTGAAAAATGCGGAATCATTGTATGCATAAATTGAATCTTTCAACCGAAGAAAATCGGCAGCTTTTCCGACCGGGACAAGCAAAGGCAAATTCACATCTTTTGTTCCAGGTACAATTTTTTTCGTATAAACGGGATTTAATTGGCAAAGCAACACCTCATCCAAATGTGCAACTGCGGCAAGCTGTCCCAAATGCAAATTTTCATCAACATAAACAGTATCTGCATCTAAAGGAAAAGGAATCAAAGCCGGTTCAATTCCAAACGCTTTATGATTTGATATTAACACATTCACTGCCAAAAAACTGGGGTACATATCCCGTTGTGGAGAATCCAAATACGGATAAATGGCATCAAAACTTCGCTTTGGCTTTGCTTTTTTAAGTGCTTTATTGACATTTACGGGTCCACATGCATAGGCAGTAATTGCAAGCGGCCAATCCTGATAAAGTCGATAAAAATCGGAAAGCATATTGGCTGCAGCCTGGGATGAACGGGTGATTTCTCGCCGCTCATCAACAAATTCATCAATGCGAAGTTTGTACAAACGACCTGTAGAATACATGAACTGCCATGCACCCAATGCTCCTGACGGACTTGCATATTCAGGATTCATCCCGGAAGAAACCAAGGCAAGGTGCATTAGATTTGGGGGAGCGTTCTGTGCCTCAAATGCCGCTCCGGAAACCTGTTTCTGCAATTCTGACATTGCCAATAAATATCTGCAATCGTCTTGATGGTCAGACAAATAAAACTCAAGAATATCCAAAACAAGATCTGCTTTTTCAAGCGGAAAATCGGATTGAGTCTGTAACATTGTCCGCATATCCGATCTGGATAGAGGCATTAGCATTAAGGGTGGCGCAACTTGCTTTTCTGCATTTTTAACCGGATACCAGGCTTTCATGTTTTGCATTTGTGCATTGATAAGGGCTCTGGTTTCCGGCGACAATTCACGCGGAACAGATTGTGCATTTCCCTGCAAAGCAAGTATTGCAAGGCTGCAAAGTGCTATGACAAACAGTTTCCGCATAGAATTTATATCTGTTTTAGCAGATGTTTCATATTGACTTTTTCTCCGACAATTCCGGCAAGTTCACTGATTGCAACGCGCTCCTGTTTCATTGAGTCCCTTTCTCTGAGGGTAACTGTTTTGTCTTCAACACTTTGATGATCAACAGTAATGCAATATGGTGTTCCGATGGCATCCTGACGACGATAGCGTTTCCCGATGCTGTCTTTTTCTTCGTAATAACAGTTGAAGTCGTATTTGAGCTCGTCCAGAATTTCTCGAGCAATTTCTGGTAGTCCGTCTTTTTTCACGAGCGGCAATATTGCGACTTTATATGGTGCCAACGGAGCCGGAATTTTCATAACGACCCGGGTTTCTTTCTCTAATTTTTCTTCAGCATAAGCTGCAGCCATTACCATCAGGAAAGTTCTGTCTAGGCCGATAGAGGTTTCAACAACATAGGGCACATAAGATTCCTGTCTTTCAGGATCATAATACTGCATTTTCTTTCCAGACAGCTCCTGATGCTGCGTTAAATCGAAATTGGTTCTTGAATGTATGCCTTCGAGCTCTTTGAATCCGAAAGGAAAATCGAATTCAATATCGTAAGCGGCATTTGCGTAATGAGCAAGCTTGTCGTGTTCGTGCCAACGGAACAAATCCATGTTAAAACCGAGTGATTTATGCCAGTTCATGCGTTTTTCACGCCAATATTCGAACCATTCCTTTTCGGTTCCGGGCTGAACAAAGAATTGCATTTCCATTTGCTCAAATTCGCGCATACGGAAAACAAACTGACGAGCCACGATTTCATTACGGAAGGCTTTTCCGATTTGAGCAATTCCGAAAGGTAATTTTTGGCGACCGGTTTTTTGAACGTTCAGGTAATTGACAAAAATCCCCTGTGCTGTTTCGGGGCGCAGATAGATTTTATTATCATCGCCGGCAAGGGAACCGAGTTTTGTGTCAAACATAAGATTAAACTGACGTACATCAGTCCAGTTTCTTGTCCCTGAAGCCGGATCTGCAATCTCCTCATCTTCGATAAGTTGTTTCACTGCCGCAAGATTTTCGGACTCCAGTGCCTCAACCATGCGTTTTCGGATGGTATCGATATGCTCCTGATATCTCAGCACTCTGGGATTGGTTGAAACAAATTGTGCTTCATCGAAATCATCGCCAAAGCGCTTTTTCGCTTTTTTTATTTCCTTTTGGATTTTTTGATGTATCTTCTCCATATGCTCTTCAATAAGCACATCGGCACGATAGCGTTTTTTGGAGTCTTTATTGTCAATGAGCGGATCATTAAATGCATCGACGTGACCGGATGCTTTCCACACTTTGGGATGCATGAATATGGCAGAATCCAATCCAACCACATTTTCATTCATTCTCACCATGGCATCCCACCAAAATTGTTTAATGTTATTTTTCAATTCTACACCGGCTTGTCCGTAATCATAGACGGCACTCAGTCCGTCATAAATTTCTGATGATTGAAACACAAAACCATATTCTTTGGCATGCGAAACAATTTTGCTAAAACGATCGTCTTGTCCCATTATACTCACAATTTCATTACTGACAACAAAAGTAACAGTTTCATGAAACAAATAATACAATGTCCGATGATTTTTTCAACTTTGTATTGATGATAAGTTGAGGGGAAGGAGGAATGCAATATCACCTGAGCATTAATCAGAAAAATGACATAAGATTATGTATGCTTCCTTTTCATTTGAGAATGACTGATAACATGATTCGGGTTTTCAATTTCTTAGATTGTCCGCAGTAATGTCGCTTGCTCCTCAACAGATAATCTGACCCACAATTTCCCATCTTTGGTAGATGTTTTATTCTTCATTAATTCGTAGAAATTCATCAGCAAACTCTCATTTTCAATACTATCTATCAAATTTCTTTTTAGTTCTATCGCATTCATCTTTTTCTTTTTTAACAAAGTTAACCCAAAAAATTCACCGCAAATAGTTAGATGTTAATACCGATTGTGAATCAAAATTGTTTACTCCCGAAAATCGGGGATACCGGAGTTTTTGATTTTAAAGTGGTATTAGATGTTAACATAAGGTGCTGTTGATTAATGTTTTAACTTACTTAGCCCATCATTTGACACATACTCACCCCAAAAAACACCTGAAATTGGCTTACAGTGCATAGCTTAGCAAAAGGATTTAGTTCAACCGAGAATACTCGCTGGGTTCCCGAAAAAATCGGGACGAAGCTTGCAGACCGCTCATATTTCTATATATTGTGCGTAGGCTTTTATTTCCTCGCTCATTTTTTCTTTCGGATATTTCCAATTTAGCATTTTGTTTGGTGAACTGTTCAATCGATTATTTAAATCTCGAAAGTTCATATTATTGAAATGTCCATAGTCAAATTTCCAATCTTCTAAATAGAGAAGGCAATTATTTAAGGAACCGTTTGCGCTTTGATTATTATTAGTTCCATATAATTCTATTTCTCCAATAATTTTTTCAATAGTTTCTATTTCAACGTCAATTCCGTCATATTTTAATTGAGAATACAATGTTTCTTTGAAAATTGAAGAGATGTTTTTCAATTCCGATTTTTTAATGTCAGCCAAAATCAGTAAATATTTGGTCAGATTGTTAATTAGTAACCAACATTTTTTGTGATTTACATAAAAGATGGTTGATGTCCAATCTCCTAAATTCAAATTTGTTTTTGGTTCGTTTCGGCTTATAAATTCCTTAACGGTTTTTTCAAGTTTTCGAGTTGTATATATTGAAGTTGTATTCATTTTATATTTACTTATTCAATTTCCGTTTTTTGCTCTTAAAAATCAAAAAAATTGAACGTTAAAACGGTTGTTGTTGGTCTGTTTAGCTTACGCACAACTACTTGCTAAATGCAACTGTATTGCGTTTATTTCCATTATATCTACTCCTT